>JAYVLI010000001.1:0-22750 GCA_043759535.1 Betaproteobacteria bacterium
CGGCTTGCCGGGCAACCCACAGGACAACGGGCACTGAATGGACATTCGCAAACTGCAACGGGCCATCGTCGATGGACTCGAAGACGTCAAGGCCCAGGATATTCTGGTGCTCAACACCGAGCATCTGTCGGCCTTGTTTGAGCGGGTGATCATCGCCTCAGGCACCAGCAACCGCCAGACCAAGGCCCTGGCCTCGGGTGTGCGGGCAGCGGTGCGTGAGGCCGGATTTCCGGTGCTGGCCACTGAGGGTGGCGAGAACGGTGAATGGATCATCGTGGACTGCGGCGCGGCCGTGGCGCACATCATGCAGCCCGCCATCCGCGACTACTACCGGCTCGAAGAAATCTGGGGCGGCAAGCCGGTCAAGATGAAACTGGGTGGTGTGGCCAAGGGCTTGGTCAAGGCCTCAGAAGACGAGGATGAAGAAGACGTCGCACCTGCTGTGAAAAAAGCGCCGGCCAAGAAGGCAGTGGCCAAAAAAGCCGTGGCGGCCCAGCCGGCGCGTGCGGCCAAGCCCGCAGCCGCTGCACCCAAGCCACCCGTGCGCAAGACTGCGGCACGCAAGGCGCCGGCCAAAACGGTGTCAGTCATCTCCGCCACCAGCCAGACGGCGGCAGGCAAGCTGGCGCTGGGCAAAGCCGCCGCAGCCCGGGTGGCCGCTGGCAAGCCGCTGGCGGGCCAATCGGGGTTGGCCAAGGCCGCTTTGGCCAAGACCAATGCGGCCCTGGCGGCTGCGGCCAAAAAAGCACCGGCAAAAAAAGCGGCGGCTAAAACAGCGTCGACCAAGGCCGTGCCCGCCAAAACGGTGCCTGCAAAAAAGGCCGCCGTCCGCAAGACGGCCAGCACCGCCACGCCGGCAGCCCGCACGCTGGTGGTCAAGCCCTCCCTGCGCACCATGGCGTCGGGCAAAGCTGCAGCCGCCAAGAAGGCAGCGGGCGGCGCACGCCGGCCGGCTGCTGCACCCGCCCGCAAGGCCGCGCCCAAGCGCGGTTGAGCCTGTTGCACCACCAGCGCTAGCGCCACAGCGCTGGCGGCAGCATCTCCGCTGAAGCCCACACCATGCGCCTGTTGTTGACGTCCGTGGGCCAGCGCCCACCAGGCTGGGCCGAGACGGCCTATGCCGACTTGGCCAAGCGCTTTCCGCCCGAGTTGCGGCTGGAGCTCAAAGCCGTCAAGGCCGAGCCCCGCACCAGCGCCAAGACCCCGGCGCAGATGATGGCGGCCGAGGCCCAGCGCATCGAGGCCGCTTTACCCAAAGGTGTACGCCGGGTGGTGCTGGACGAACACGGCAGCCGCCTGAGTACCCAGCAACTGGCCGACCGGCTGCGTTTCTGGATGGGGGGTGGGCGTGATGTGGCACTGCTGGTGGGCGGCCCGGATGGACTGGATCCCACGCTCAAAGCCACCGCTGACGAAACCCTGAGACTGTCCGACCTGACCCTGCCACATGCTTTTGTGCGGGTGCTGCTGGCAGAAGCGCTGTACCGGGCATGGAGCGTGACGGCTGGCCATCCGTATCACCGGGAGTGAGCACCGCCGATGCGCACCGCGAACACGCCCCACCAGTCCGCATGATCACCAGCATCTACCTCGCCTCCCAAAGCCCACGCCGCCGCCAATTGCTGGACCAGTTGGGTGTGCCGCACGAGCTGCTGCTGCCCGATGCCACCGAAGATGCCGAAGCGCTGGAAGCCGTGCTGCCGGGTGAACTGCCGGCGGCTTATGTGCAACGTGTCACCTTGCTCAAGCTCAAGGCCGCACGCGCCCGGCTCAAGCAACGTGGCCTGCCGCCTGCGCCCATCCTGTGCTCTGACACCACCGTGGCGCTGGGCCGGCGCATCCTGGGCAAGCCGGCGGATGCGGCTGATGCGCAGGCCATGCTCAGCGCTTTGTCTGGCCGCAGCCACCGGGTGTTGACGGCGGTGGCGCTGGGCCTGCCACGCAGCACGCTGGCCGCGCTGAGCATTTCCACGGTGCGTTTTGCGCCACTCAGCGCGGTCGATATCACCGCCTACGTCCACAGCGGTGAGCCGTTTGGCAAGGCGGGCGGCTATGCCATCCAAGGCCGGGTGGCGGGCTGGATCAGCCAGATCAGCGGCAGCCACAGCGCTATCATGGGTTTGCCCCTCTTCGAGACGGCCCAGCTGCTGAGACAAGCACGCGTGCGCTTCTAGGGCCTGGTTCTGCGCAGCCCCACAGCGGCATGCGGCCACCACAAGAACCCGAGAAGACCCACGCGACATGCATGACATCCTGATCAACTGGGCGCCGCAGGAAACCCGCGTTGCCGTGATTGAAAACGGCGCGGTGCAAGAGCTCTACATTGAGCGCGCGCTGGAGCGTGGCCTGGTGGGCAACGTCTACCTGGGCAAAGTGGCGCGGGTACTGCCGGGCATGCAAAGCGCGTTCGTCGATGTGGGCCTGGAGCGTGCCGCGTTTTTGCATGTGGCCGACCTGCACCCCGGTGGCCACCACCTGCCAAAGCATGATGCTGCGCTGCAGGTGCCGATTGAGCGCCTGGTGTTTGAGGGCCAGACCCTGATGGTGCAGGTCATCAAAGACCCGATTGGCACCAAAGGCGCGCGGCTGTCCACGCAGGTCAGCATCGCCGGCCGCATGCTGGTGTTTTTGCCGCAAGACACCCACATCGGCATCTCGCAAAAGATTGGCTCACCCGAAGCGCGGGACCAATTGCGCAGCCGCATGCAGGCCCTCACCAGCACCGGCGATGGCAGCAGCCCGGGTGGCTTCATCCTGCGCACCAATGCCGAAGATGCCACCGACAGCGAGCTGGCCGATGACATCGCCTACCTGCGCAAGGCCTGGGGCGCGATCCGCGCGCAAGGCCTTGCGCGGCCGGCTGGCAGCCTGCTGCATGAAGACCTGAACCTGCCCCAGCGCGTGCTGCGCGACATGGTCAACGACAGCACCCAGGCCATCCGCATCGACAGCAAGCTGCAGTTTGATGATCTGAAAGCCTTTGGTGAGGCCTATACCCCAAGTTCAGCGTCCAAACTGGAGCTGTACAAAGGCGAGCGGCCCATCTTTGACTTGTTTGGCGTGGAAGAGGAAATCGCCCGTGCGCTGGCCCGGCGGGTGGATTTGAAAAGTGGTGGTTACCTGATCATCGACCAGACCGAAGCCCTGACCACGGTAGACGTGAACACCGGCGGTTTTGTTGGCGCGCGCAATTTTGACGACACCATCTTCAAGACCAATCTGGAGGCGGCCGGCGCTGCGGCCCGCCAACTGCGGCTGCGCAACCTGGGCGGCATCATCATTGTCGATTTCATCGACATGGTGCGGGATGAACACCAGACGGCGGTGCTGACCGAGTTCAAGAAACAACTGGCGCGTGACCGTACCAAAGTGTCAGTCAGTGGTTTCACCCAGCTGGGCCTGGTGGAGATGACACGCAAGCGCACCCGTGAAAGCCTGGCCCACATGCTGTGCCAGCCTTGCCCCACCTGTGAGGGCCGTGGCCAGGTCAAGACCGCCCGCAGTGTGTGTTATGACGTGCTGCGCGAGATCTTGCGCGAGGCCCGCCAGTTCAGCCCCAAGGAGTTTCGTGTGGTGGCCAGCGCGGCGGTGGTGGAGATGCTGCTGGACGAAGAAAGCCAGCACCTGGCGGGCCTGAGTGATTTCATCGGCAAGCCGATCTCGCTGGCCACCGAGCCATCATTCAGCCCCGAGCAATACGACATTGTGTTGATGTAACTTGTGATCAACGAGACCACCGCCGTTGATGCGCGAGCAACTCGAATTGGCCGGTTGCCGCTGAATTCACAGGAGATCCTTTGCTATCCACCTTCACCCTCAAAGACTTCAAGAGCTTTCGCGAAGCGCGGCTACCGCTGGGCCCACTGACGGTATTGATCGGTGCTAACGCGGCTGGCAAGAGCAACGTCATTGAAGCATTGCGATTGTTGTCGTGGCTGGCCCAGGGCCAAAAGCTCAGTTCGATTCAGTACGCGGTCAACAGTGCGGACCGTGTGGTGCGCGGGCGTGTTGACGATTTGTGCCACCGTGGGCAGAGCCAGTTTGGATTGGGGTGCATCACCGACGACGGGCATTGGAACCGCCTGAGCATGCAGATCAGTATTCGCGAGAGTGAGTTGCACATTTCGGCCGAGAAGATCGAGGAGATGATGGCAACCGTGCCGTTGTACGACATGGACCAACCGTCCAAGGGCATGAACACGAATGCCGGGGTTGCTTACAACAACTTTGCCCGTGGGGGCAACAAGCCGCATGTCACGGTCAGTGACCAGATGGCGGTGTTTGCACAGTTCGAGAGCGCTGTGCGGTTTGAAGCAGGCCACAAAAAAGCCCAGGAAATGATTCCGGCTGTGGCAAGACGTTTTCAAAGCCTGCTGTCCAACATCCTTTTCCTTGACCCCGTTCCTGCGCGCATGCGCGAATACAGCTTCACCAGCGACAAACGCCTGCTAGGGGACGGCACCAACCTGTCTAGCGTGCTGCACCGCCTTTGGGGCACTGACGCCGATGCCGGCACCGAACCCACTGTCACCCAGCGCGCAGCAATCCTTGCATTCATCCAAAGCCTGCCCGAACAAGACATTGCGGGCCTCAGTTTTTTAGACGGCCCACGCGGAGAGGTGATGGTGCAGTTGCAGGAGACCTTTGGCGGCAAACCGATGGCCTATGACGCTTCGCTGCTGTCCGATGGCACCTTGCGTGTTTTGGCCATCGCTGCGGCCATGCTGTCGGCACCGGAGGGCAGCCTGGTGGTGATTGAGGAAATCGACAACGGCGTCCACCCCAGCCGTGCGCGCCATTTGCTGGACAGCATCCGGTCGATTGCCGAGCGCCGCAAGCTGCGCGTGCTGCTTTCTACCCACAACCCGGCCATGTTGGATGCGCTGCCCGATGTGGCGGTGCCCGACGTGGTGTTTTGCTACCGCGATCCGGCCAGTGGCGCCAGCAAGCTGGTCCGCATGCATGAGATTCCCGATGTACCGGAGTTGCTGATTCAGGGCCCGTTGGGCCACCTGATGACATCCGGTGCGCTGGAGCGGTTTGTCAAAACGCACAAAGGGTCTGAAGCGCGCAAGCAAAAAGCCAAGGTCTGGTTGGAGTCGCTGCGGACGGCCAAACCTGGCGTGGAGGGATGAGCGCCATCGTCATCGTTGACACATCGGTGTTGCTCAACATCATGGACGTGCCGGGAAGAAATCAGCATAAAACTGCAGTTCTGGATCGCCTTGGTGCGCTGATCGAAGCGGGTGATCACCTGTTCATTCCAATGGCGGCAATCGTCGAGGTCGGCAATCACATTGCGCATGTCAACAACGGTGCGCAGCGTCGCTCAGCGGCGGAACGGTTTGTCAGGGAGGTGCGCAGCGCGTTGGCCGACGAAGCGCCTTGGAAGCCCATCAACTTTCCGTCCAACCAAGAGGTTCTTGGTTGGTTGGATGAATTTCCAGAGGCTGCCACCCAGGGCGTCGGCCTGGGTGATCTATCGATCAAGCAGGAGTGGGCTGCCTGCTGTGAAAAATATCGGCTGAGTCATGTTTGGGTTTGGACCTTGGACAACGACTTGGCGGGGCTTGACCGTCCACCGCCCCGACTGCGGCCGTAGTCCTGGCAATTGGTGGGTTGGCTGGTGTGCCTGGTGCGACACCAGGTTGAAACGGTACTTACCCACCGATACTGCAAGCGCAACCCGACCTTGGTCGAGCCCGGCGCCCGTCCAAAGCCTGGCCGGCAGGCCGGTTGTTGCACACAGCATTCACCCACCGGCGGTGTTTTTTGGATAGATGATCCGCCAATCCGTTGATTCACCACCAGGAGCATTGCATGGGACTCATGAGCTTTATCAAAGACGCCGGCCAAAAACTGTTTGGCCATACCGACCCGACCGCCGCTGCTGAGGCCGCTGCGGCCCAGCCCGATGCTGCCGAGATGATGGCCAAGTCGGTAGAGGCCAACAAGGTGGCGGCCGATGGCATCACCACCTACATCGGCCAGCAAAACCTCACCGCCGATGGTCTGCAGCTGGAATTTGACGGCTTGACCCGCACCGTCACGGTGATGGGCCAGGCTGCGGACCAGGAAACGAAGGAAAAGATCCTGCTGTGCTGCGGCAATGTGCATGGTGTGGCCCAGGTCAACGACATGATGACGGTCGCCGAGCCGGCGGACGAGTCGCAGTACCACGAGGTGGAGCGGGGCGACACCTTGTCGGCCATTGCCAAGACCTACTACGGCAATGCCAACGAGTACCCCAAAATCTTTGAGGCCAACAAGCCGATGTTGAGCAGCCCAGACAAGATTTACCCGGGCCAGTTGCTGCGTATTCCGGCCTGAGCGCCCGAGCCGCCTCGGCGGCAGGGCCGCTGTTGGCGCCAATCTGCGCCGGGCGTGTGCTGACGCACCGACAGCAGCCCAGTGGCAGTGGCAGGCTTGGCGGTTTCCACTTTTGCGAAGCTGCCGTGCCAGGCTTCGCACATTGCGATGTCCGGCTACAGGATCAGGTATGAAACCGTGGCCGTTGCGGGTGTGGCTGACCTGTTCATCCGGTCGCTGCTGGACAAGCAGCAGTTTGCTGATCCACAAGGCGACGCCCACCGGCTGGGCATCACATCAGCCACCTGGCCAATGTTTGGCCAGTTGTGGCCATCGGGGGCGCACCTGGCAGCACGCCTGGCGCTGCGGCCGGTGTTGACGGGTGAGCACATTTTGGAATTGGGCTGTGGCTTGGGGCTGGCCAGCCTGGTGGGGCACCGGCGTGGTGCCGATGTGACCGCCAGTGATTGCCACCCACTGGCCGGCGCTTTTTTGCTGGAAAACCTGCGCCTGAACGGCCTGCTGCCAATGAAATACCGGCATGGCCAGTGGGGTGCGATACCGGTCGCCGACGCTGGCGCTGCGGCGGCGCCCATGGCACCTGCAGTGAACCCGGCGGTAGCGCCTGAAATGGTGGCTGAAACCCCGCTCAGCGGCCAATTTGAACTCATCATCGGCAGTGACCTGCTGTATGAGCGGGACGCCCAGGGCGACCTGGCGCACTACATCCAACTGCACGCCACGGCCGTGGCGGAGGTGTGGATCGTGGATCCTGACCGCGGCAATCGGCCAGCCTTCAACCGGCAGATGGCGGTACTTGGCTTTGACCTGCAGGAGCACAAGCTCACCGCTGCATCAGGCGAGGGCGGGGCCGGATTGCTGGGCTACAAGGGCAGGCTGCTGCAGTACCTGCGCCACTGAGCGCGGTTGATACGGCTACCAGCAGGCGGTCAACGGCTGCCGCCGCCCCAGGCCAGGCGCAGGCCAAAGGTGATGAACAGCGCGCCCACACTGCGGTTCAGCCAGGTGCCCACACGCTGCAGACCGGGCCTGTGCCCCAGGCCGCTGCGCAAGCGCGCCACAACCCAGGCCAGTGCCAGGTTCACCACCGTGGCATTGACCACAAACACCGTGCCCAGCGCCACAAACGCCAGCGCGGTGTGGCTGGCGCCCGGCTGGATGAATTGCGGCACAAAGGCCAAAAAAAACAGCGCCACTTTGGGGTTGAGCGCGTTGGTCAAAAAACCTTGCCAGAACATGCGGCGCCAGACCGGCGCCGTGTTGCCGGGGGCCGCTGCGTCAGCACCAGCCTGTGCCGGCTGGCTGCGCAGCAAGCCCCAGCCCAGCCACACCAAATAGGCCGCGCCCACCCAGCGCAGCAGCGCAAACGCGGCGGGTGAGCTGGCCAGCAGCGTACCCAGGCCCAGCGCTGCGGTGGCAATGTGGACACCACAGCCCGCGCCCACCCCCAGCGCGGCGGCCGCGCCCGCACGCCAACCTTGGGCTGCACTGCTGCGTGCCACCAGCGCCATATCGGCACCGGGTGTCAGGTTCAGCAGCAGGCCGGCGCTGATGAACAGCGGCCAACCGTGGATGCCTTGCAGCGCGGCGCCCAGCATGTGGCAGCCCTGGTCAGCGCAAGCCCAGCGCGCCCACCAGCGCGCCGCCGGCAATCAGCCACATCGGGCTCAGCTTGGTGCGCACCTGCAGCAGCACCGTGGCCAGCACCAGCACACCGGCCACCCACTCGGCCCGCACTGGCGCGGTCAGCACCCAGCCGGTGGACAGCAACAGGCCCAGCGTCAGCGGCGTGCAGCCAGCGGTGAAGGCACGCAACGCCAGTGCATCAGCACGGCGCTGGCCAAAACGCCCCACCGCCAACGCCACCACCGACGACGGGCCCATGATGCCCAGCATGGTCACCAGCATGCCCAGCGGGCCGGCCACATGCCAGCCCATCACCGCCACAAACAAGATGTTGGGCCCGGGTGCGGCCTGGGCAATGGCCACACCGGTGGTGAACTGGGCGTCCGTCATCCAACCGTGCTCGGCCACCAGGTAGCGCTGCATGTCGGGCGCGGTGGTGATGGCGCCGCCCACCGCCAGCAGCGACAACATCGAAAAATGCAAGCCCAGTTGCAGCAGCTCAGCCCAGGCCAGGCCGTGCAGCGACAAGACGGCCGGCATGGTCACCGTGGCTGGCCCGCTGTGTCTTGCGCCCGCAGGCGCCGCCAAGCCAGCGCCATGCCCAGCCCGCCCAGGCCCAAGACCACCCACACCATGGGCCAGCGCAGGCCGCCCACCAGCGCGGCAGTGGCTGCCGCCAGACCAATGCCGCAGCGCAGGCCCAGCACATTGGTGTTGAGGGTGCGCGACAGCTTGATGGCGGTGGCGATGATCAGCCCGGCCGCCACCGCGCCCATGCCACGCAGCGCGCCCACCACAAACGGGTTGTGTGAAAACTGCTGGTACAGGGCGGTGAGGGCCAAGACGATCAGCAGCGGCAGCGCCAGCAGCCCGGCAGTGGCGGCCAGCGCACCGCGCCAGCCAAAAAACCGGTCACCCAGGATGATGGAGATGTTGATGATGTTGGGCCCGGGCAGCACCTGGCCGATGGTCAGCAACTCCACAAATTGCTGCGGGCTGACCCAGCGCTCACGCTCCACCAGCGTGCGGTGGGCCACCGGCAGCACACCGCCAAAGCCCTGCAGCGCCAGCCGGGTGAACACCGTGAACAGCGCACCGCAAGATGCTGGCTGGCGCAGTGGTGGCTGGTCGATCACCACAGCACCGGGTTGCAGCGGCTCAGCCATGCCCACCTGCTGCCTGCAGCGCCAGCATGCGCCGCGCAGCCCAGGCGCTCAAACCCAATGCGGCCAGCATCCAGGCCAGGCCCACCCAGTGCAGCGCGCCGTAACCGTTGCGCGCCACCATGGCACCGCCGCTGGCCGCACCCAGCGCCTGGCCGGCGTACATGGCCGACGAATTGAGCGCAATCAGCGCGGGCGCCAGCACCGGCGCAGCCAGCCCCAGCCGCGCCTGCTGGGCCGAGTTGGACGCAAAACAGCCCAGCGCCCACGGGGCGATCACCAGCGCCATCAGCGGCAGGCTGGTGCCCAGTGGCCACAGCAGCAGGCTGAAGCCCATGCAGCCCAGCATCAGCGCCACCGCGCGGGCGGCACCCAGTCGGTCAATTTGGCGCGACACCAGCACATTGCCCAGCACGCCGATGGCGCCAAACCACAAAAACAGCGCACTCACCTGGGCCGCGCTGGCGCCCAGCACCTGGCGGTAATAGGGCGCAAAGTAGGTGGACAAGGTGAACTGCCCGGCCGCGCTGAGCGCGGTGACGCCCACCGTGGCCAGCAGCGCCGGGTGGGTGGCCACCTGAGCCCAGTGCGCCCGCGACAAGGCCGGCGGCCGCACGCCGTCAGGCAGCGTCAACCACACCCACACGGCGGCCAGCAATGCCAGCCCGGCCACCCCGGCAAAGGCCCAGCGCCAGCCCAGCACCTCACCCACCCAGGCGGCCAGTGGCATGCCCAACACGGCGGCAACAGACCAGCCGAGAAAGATGAAGGTGATGGCCCGGCCGCGTTGCTCGGGCGGCGCCATGAAACTGACGGCCGATGCGGCTTGCGGCGTGAACACCGCCGCCCCCAGCACCGACATCACCCGCACCGGCAGCAGTGCGGCGTAGCTGGGCATCAGGGCCGAGACCGCATGGCCGGCGGCAAACCACAGCAGCGACAAAGCCAGCAGGCGGCGTCTGTCGGTGCCGGCCACCACGGCGGCCAGCAGCGGCGCGCCCAGCGCCAGCACCACGGCCGCAGCGGCAATCAACTGGCCGGCCACCGCCACGCTCACATCCAGCGCACGCGCCAGATCGTTGAGCGTGCCCACCGCCACCATCACGCCACAGCCGCAGGTGAAGTTGCCAAACAGCAAGGCCCAGCGTGCGCCTGGCAGCCCTGCGGCGGCCGGCGGGCCGGGCAGGGTGGGGGGCCTGCGCAAATGCACCCGCACTGGCGCTGGCGCCACGCTCACCGGATCACCTTGAGCGCCTCGGGGTTGACGATGTTGCTGGGCTTGCTGGCAATGAAATTGATGATGTTCTCGAACGCCGCGCCAAAGTACAGCTCGTAGCTGTCGTGTTCCACATAGCCGATGTGCGGTGTGCAGATGGCGTTTTCCAGCCGCAGCAGCGGGTGGCCTTGCAGGATGGGTTCAGCCTCAAACACATCCACCGCCGCCAGCCCCGGCCGGCCTTTGTTGAGGGCCGAGACCAGCGCGTTTTCAGTCACCAGCTCAGCCCGTGAAGTGTTGACAAACAGGGCAGTGGGCTGCATGCGCGCCAGGTCATCCAGCGTGACGATGCCGCGGGTGGCGTCGTTCAGGCGCAGGTGGATGGACAACACATCGCAGGTCTCAAAAAATGCCTCGCGGCTGGGCGCGGCCTGGTAGCCATCGGCCACGGCGCGGGCCTGGGATGCCTCACTGCCCCACACCTGCACCTGCATGCCAAAGGCCCGGCCATAACCGGCCACGGTGGCGCCGATCTTGCCGTAACCCCAGATGCCCAGCGTGCGGCCACGCAGCACCAGGCCCAAGCCAAAGTTGGGTGGCATGGACGCGGCCTTGAGGCCGCTTTGCTGCCAGGCACCATGCTTCAAATTGCCGATGTATTGCGGCAGCCGGCGCATGGCGGCCATGATCAAGGCCCAGGTCAACTCAGACGCGGCCACCGGTGAACCACTGCCGTCGGCCACCGCAATGCCCAGCCGGGTGCAGGTCTCCACGTCAATGTGCGCGCCCACCTTGCCGGTCTGGGCGATCAGCCGCAGCTTGGGCAGTTTCTCCAGCAGGGCGCGTGGGAACTGGGTGCGCTCACGGATCAGCACCAGCACCTCGGCGTCCCGCAGCCGCACCGCCAACTGGCCGATGCCCTTGACGGTGTTGGTGAAGACCTTGGCGTTGTAGGGTTCCAGCTGGGCCGCGCAGCGCAGTTTGCGCACGGCATCCTGGTAATCGTCGAGGATGATGATGTTCATGGTGTGGCCTGCGATTGTGCCGCGTCCACCGGGCTGGCCCTGGCGCTGCAGAGACACGTGGCGGCCGCTAGCATCCGCGCTCCAACCCCAGCCCCCCGGAGACAACATGACCCAGACCAGTTCAATTTCGATGTACAGCGCCAGCGTGCCGGTGTTCCAGCGCCAACTGGGCGGCTTGCTGGCCTGGCTGGACAAGGCTGAGGCGCATGCCCAGGCGCGCGGCTTCGATACCGCCAATTACCTGCAGTTGCGCCTGGCGCCCGACATGCTGCCGTTGGTGGCGCAAATCCGCATTGCCAGTGACGCGGCAAAAGGCTGTGCGGCCCGCCTGGCCGGCCAGCAGATCCCAAAGTTCGAGGACAACGAGGCCAGCCTGCCTGACCTGCGCCAGCGGGTGCAAAAAACGCTGGACTACCTGGCCAGTGTGCCGGCCGATGCCATCAACGGCAGCGAGAGCCGTGAGATCGTGATCCCGATGCGCAACCGCGATCCGGTGCAGCTCAGCGGTGAGGCTTACCTCAAGCATTGGGCGCTGCCCAATTTTTTCTTCCACACCACCACCGCTTATGCCCTGCTGCGCCACGCCGGCGTGGCGTTGGGCAAGGCCGATTTTTTAGCGATGGGTTGATGCTGCCGGGTTGACGGCCTGCGCCGCCTGGCGGTCAAACGCCGTTACAGGTGCAGGCCGAAGGGCAACACCTCGCCGTTGTCCGGAAACACGCTGTCCAGCACTTGATGCAGCTCATCCCGGGTGCGGCGGTTGGTGTCATCGTGCAGGCCCAGCGCAGCAAACACCGCGCCGCGCAGCAGCCACAAATCCACCGGCTCATGGGCATGGCGCACCTGGCGGCGCAACCAGTCACCACGCAGGCCGTCCAGCCCGTCCACCGCGCTGATAAAGCGCTGCTTCAGGCCCACAAACGTGCGGCGGGCGGCAATGCGGGCATGGCGGTCTTGCGGCAGTCCCGGGCCTGGCAACAGGGGCATGGGCGGCGCGGCCAAAAACTGGCGTGGCGCAGCAACTTTGCGTGCGCTTTGCGCTGATGTGGTGTGCGGCGCTGTGCTGCGCATCAAGTGTCCTGCGTCACCGCGCCAGTGCGCGGTGCGCGCACCGGGAAATGCCGGTTCAGCCGGGCCAGTCGTTGCTCAGCTTCTGCTTGTGTGCGGGCCACTGCCACTGCGCCGTACAACGGTGAGCGCAAGTGCCATAACTCGCGCAGTGAGCGAGCACGGGCAATCTGGTCCAGCAGGGCTTGTGAGCCGCTGTCGTGCAGGTCGGCCAGGCTGTCTTGAAACTCGGATTTGACCTGCGCCAGCCGGTTCACCGGCTTGTCGCGCTCGGCCTGCCACGGCAGCCCGCTGGTGCGCAGCCGCTCAGCCCAGCGCTTGAAGCGGCCTTGCCAGGAGATGGACGACGGCCACAGCTCGGGTGGGCAGACCTGGGTGCGGGTGTGCAGTTGGCTGCTGGGCTGTGCGCTTGCGCGCCGCGACACCAGTCGGAACATCCACGGAGGCAGCTGGGCGTTGTGCGGGTTCATGGTGATTGTTTCGGCAAAGATTGCAACAAACTGAAATCCATTGTTGAACCCGCACCGGCGCTGCAAAGGCGTGAACAGCGGGCCCAAGCGCTGCCAATTTGGTCACGCTGCGCTGCAACCGGCCGATACCGGGCCGGCGCCCCGCCGGCCCCGGCAAGGGCGCTGGTAGGCTGCAGCCACAAGCCGCCCCCGCGGCAAGGAGACCCCGATGCTGGGCAAATGGACACGCCGTCTGATCACCACCCTGCTGCTGTTGGCAGTGGTGGCTGCTTTGACCGCCTGGTTTTATGCGCAACGGGTGTTGCCGGTGACCGAGGGCACGCTGCTGCTACCAGGCGCACGGGCCGAGCTGCGCATTGAGCGTGACACGCACGGCATCCCCACCATCCGCGCCGCCAGCGTGCGGGACGCCATGTATGGCCTAGGTGTGGCGCACGCCCAAGACCGGCTGTGGCAGATGGAGACGCATCGCCGCATCGGTGCCGGCCGCCTGGCGGAAGCCTTTGGTGACGGTGCGCTGGACACCGACCGCTTCTTGCGCGTGCTGGGTGTGCGCCGCACCGCCAGCGCGCAATGGGCCAAGTTGCCCGCCGCCACCAAGGAGATGCTGCAGGCGTATACCGACGGTGTGAATGCCGTCATCAGCACCCTGCGGGCACGGCCGCCCGAGTTTGTGATCCTGGGCCTGCAGCCCGAGCCCTGGGCGCCTGAGGACAGCCTGGCCTGGGCCATCATGATGGCTTGGGATTTGGGCGCCAACTGGCACACCGAGCTGATCCGGCTGCGCTTGTCGCTGAAATTGCCCAAAGAGCGCATTGACCAGTTGTTGCCGCCCTACCCGGGTGAGCCAGCGCCGGCCAGCATGGACTACGCCGCGTTTTACAAAACCCTCAAGCTGGACGCCGCCCAGGCCACCAGCCAGCCAGCCTTGCTGCGCCTGCTGGCGGCCGCGCCCGAGAGTGAGGTGGAGGGTGTGGGGTCCAACAGCTGGGTGCTGGCAGGCAGCCGCAGCAGCACCGGCCAGCCCATCCTGGCCAGTGACCCGCACCTGAAACTGTCCAGCCCGGCGCTGTGGTACTTCGCCCGCATCGTGGCCCCCGGCCTGGACGTGGCCGGTGCCACCTTGCCCGGCCTGCCCGGTGTGGTGATGGGCCAAAACGCCCACATTGCCTGGGGCCTGACCAATACCGGCCCCGATGTGCAAGACACCTACCTGGAGCGCATCAAACCCGGTGACCCCACCCAGTACCAGACGCCCGAGGGCTGGGCCCAATTTGAGACCCGACAAGAGCTGATCAAGGTGCGGGGTGGAGCGGACGTGCCCATCACCGTGCGCGGCACCCGGCACGGGCCGGTGCTGTCTGATGCAGCGCTGGCCGGTGTGGCCGATGAAGCCTTGGGTCCCAAGGCCAAGCCGGGTTATGCCATTGCACTGCGCTGGACCGGGCTGGACACTGACGGTGACCTGATTGGCACCACCCTGGCGATGAACGCTGCGGGCTCGGTGCAAGCCTTTATCCAGGCCGCCAGCGGCTGGGTGGCACCGATGCAAAACATGGCGGTGGCCGACGACGCCGGCCACATCGCGCTGATCTCACCCGGCCGGGTGCCGCTGCGCAAGCCTGAGAACGACCTGTCCGGCCTGGCCCCGGCACCCGGCTGGGACGCCCGCTACGACTGGGACGGCTATCTGCCGGTGCAGGCACTGCCGCAACTGCTGGACCCTGAAAAAGGCTATATCGCCAACGCCAACCAGAAGATCACACCGCCCGGCTATCCGCACTTCATCACCCACCACTGGGCGCTGCCCTTCCGCCACCAGCGCATCGAGCAGTTGATTGACGCGCAGGCCAAACACAGCCTGGCGGACCTGCAGCGCATGCACGGCGATGTCAAAAGCCTGGCCGTGGTGCGGCTGCTGCCCCGCTTGTTGACGGCCCAATCGCCCCATCCGCTTGCTGCGGCCGCGCTGCAGCAACTGGCAGGTTTTGACGGCACGATGGCGGCTGACAAGGCGGCACCACTGATCTATTGGGCCTGGCACCGGCATGTGTCCGAGCAGGTGCTGGCCGACGAGTTGGGTGCGCCGCTGTATGACCGCCTGCTGGGCCAGCGTGGATATTTTGATGCGCTAGAAGGGGTGCTGGAGCGCGACGACGCCTGGTGGTGCGACGACAAAAGCACCCCGGCGGTAGAGACCTGCGCGGGGCAGATCAACCGGGCGTTTGGCGCCGCGCTGGACGAGTTGCAAGCGCTGCAGGGCGCCGATGTGGCGGCCTGGCAATGGGGCCGGGCGCACCAGGCCAGGTCTGAGCACCGGCCTTTTTCCAAGGTCAAGCTGCTGGCCAAATGGTTTGAGGTGCGGGCACCTGTGGGCGGTGACAGCTACACCGTCAACGTGGGCCGGGTCAGCTTGAAGCCCGATGTGGCCACCGGTGAGCTGTACCTGGACGAACACGGCCCCAGCTTGCGTGGGCGGTATGACTTGGCTGACCGTGCGCAGTCGCGTGTGATCCACAGCACCGGGCAAAGTGGCATCCCGTGGTCACCGCTGTACAAAAGCTTCACACCGCGCTGGGTGGCGGTGGACGGCGTGCCACTGTGGCCGGCTGCCGGTGAGGTAATGAAGACCTTGGTGGTGCAGCCGGCAAAGTAGCCGGTGGCCGGCGGCCTGTCCTCCGTTGGCCCGCCGGCTGGGGCCACCTCAAACGCAGCCAATCACACCGCGCCGTACAGCTGCTTGCGCTGCTTTGTGTAAGCCCACCACGGCGCCGGTGCCGCACCCCGCATGAAATCGGTGGCGGCCATGAAGGTGTCGAGGACACACGGGTCTTGGCGTTTGCCGCTGTGGGCGCACAGCGCCTGGTACAGCGAAAACGCATCCCGGTGCGCCAGTTGCTGCGGATGGGTGATGCCCAGCGCGCGCAAATCACCGGCCATGGCCGGGCCGATATTGGGCAGTTGCTCCAGTTGCTGGCAGTCATGCGCTGACGCGGCTTTGGGTGCCTTGAGCTTGGGGGCCTGTTTGCCGGCTTTGGCCAGGGCTGGCTCAGCCTTGGGCAAGGGGCTGGCCGGCACGCCGGCAGGGGCTTGGTGTGTGCCCACGGCTACATCAGCGGGCTGTTGCGGATCAGGCCCACAGCAATGCCTTCCAGCTCAAACGGCTCATCCGGCCCTACCACGATGGTTTTGAAGTCGGGGTTTTCGGCCAGCAGCTCAATGCCGTGGGCGGTTTTGTGCAGGCGTTTGACGGTGACATCGTCGCCCAGCCTGGCCACCACGATCTGACCGTTGCGGGCCTCTTTGGTTTTTTGTACCGCCAGCAGGTCACCGTCCAGAATGCCGGCGTCGCGCATGCTCATGCCGCGCACCCGCAACAGGTAATCGGGTTTGCCGGGGAACAGCGTGGCCTCGACCGCGTAGGTCTGGTCCACATGCGCTTGCGCCAGGATGGGGCTGCCCGCCGCCACCCGGCCCACCAGCGGCAAGCTGAGCTGCATGACCCCGGGCAGGGCCTTGGCAAACTGTTTGTTGCGTGAGGCATTGAGCGCCTGCAGCGTGGCCGAGCGCAGGCGGATGCCGCGGGATGTGCCACCCACCAGCTCCAACACCCCTTTGCGGGCCAGCGCCTGCAAATGCTCTTCAGCGGCGTTGGCGGACTTGAAGCCCAGCTCAGCGGCAATCTCAGCCCGGGTGGGTGGTGCGCCGGTGCGCTCAATTGCGCTTTGCACCAGGTCCAAAATCTGTTGCTGGCGGGCGGTCAACTTGGGGCTGGGGTCAACAGGGTGGTCCATGGTGTCCTTGACGGTTGTGGATTGTTGGCTGCACTGCCACGCCGGGCTGACGTTTTATCCAGTGGCTGTATTTTTATCCATGTCCCCGAAAATGCCAAGTCAAAAATCATCCGACGGTGAACTTGCCAACACCGTCGTCATCCTGGGCACCGGCGGCACCATTGCCGGCACGGCGGCCGACCCGGCGGACAACGTGGGCTACCGCGCCGGCCAGCGCTCGGTGGCTGATCTTTTGGCGGCGGTGCCCGCGCTGGCCAACACCCCCATCGTGGCCGAGCAAGTGGCCCAGCTGGACAGCAAGGACATGGACCACACCACCTGGCAGATGCTGGCGCAACGTGTGGTCCACCACCTGGCGCAGCCGGCGGTGGCCGGGGTGGTGGTCACCCACGGCACCGACACGCTGGAAGAAACCGCCTGGCTGCTGCAGCGGGTGTTGGCGCCCACCAAACCGGTGGTGCTGGTGGCGGCCATGCGGCCGGCCACCGCGTTGTTGGCTGACGGGCCGCAAAACCTGCTGGACGCCGTGGCGCTGGCGCAAACCCCAGGCGCAAAAGGCGTGCTGGCGGTGCTGGCCGGCCGGGTGCATGCGGCCGGCGCAGTGCGCAAGCAGCACACCTACCGGCTGGACGCGTTTGATTCGGGTGATGCCGGCCCGCTGGGCGTGGTGGAGGAGGGTGTGTTGCGCCGCTTCCAGCCTTGGCCAGCGGGCACCGCGCTGGGGCTGGAGGTGCTGGCGGGCGCTGCCAGCACCTGGCCCTGGGTGGAGATCATCACCAGCCATGCCGGTGCCCGGGGTGATGGTGTGCG
Source organism: Betaproteobacteria bacterium (assembly GCA_043759535.1). GTDB lineage: Bacteria > Pseudomonadota > Gammaproteobacteria > Burkholderiales > Burkholderiaceae_C > Pseudaquabacterium. The sequence continues at coordinate 17,503 of JAYVLI010000001.1, forward strand.
TGCCTTGATCGGCGCCGGGGTGCAAGGCCTGGTGCTGGCGGCCACCGGCAATGGCACGGTGCATCAGCACCTGCAAGCGGCGCTGCAAGACGCTGAGGCCGCCGGCATCCCCGTCTGGCGCTGCAGCCGTTGCGCTGCGGGGGTGTTGGTGGGCAACGGCAGCGGGCCGGCAGCGGCCATGTCACCCTGGCAGGCCAGGGTGGAGTTGCTGCTCAGCTTGTTGCAGGCGCAGCGCGGCGGCGGGTCTTGACGGACTTGGCCGCCGTCCTGACACCGACCACCAACCCCAAACCACCCAGCAGCAGCGCCCAACTGGCGGGCTCGGGCACCGGGGCGGTGTAGCCCGCCAGGTCAGCCGCCGTGGCGGTGTAGGCATGCAGCACACCCGGCAGCAGCTTGAGGCTGGATGTCCAGATGGCGGCGCTGCCGTCAGCGGTCTTCACGCAGCCCACCGTGCTGTCCAGCGGGCACTGGATGGAGCTGGCATACGGGTCGGCTTGGCTGAAATCAAACCACACGTCTTGCTGCGTACCGCTGGCGTTTTGGGTCACGCTGTAGTCGTTGTCGGTGCCGGCCAACAGGAGATAGTCACCATTCACCAGGCGCGGGCCAATGGCCAGGCCCTCCCATTTTTCGGGCGATTTGTTGCCCAGCGCGGCCAGGGTGTTGGCGTCCAGGTCCAGCACCTTGGCCGATTTGGCCACGGCGGTGTAGGCCGCACCCGCTGCCGTCAGGTTGAGCGCGGTCACATCGGTAGCACCAGCCAGGTTGATGCGGTAGACGGCTTTGTCGGCCGTGGCCAGCGTGGCGCCCACACCCACGCCGCGGTTGTTGCGCTCCAGCACAAAAAACTCATGGTCGTTGATGGCCACCAGTGCAGAGATGCCCTGGCCCTGGCCGCTGCGCTGCATGGCATAGGCGTACTGCGCCACTGCACTGCCTGTGGCGGTGTCGAACTTGACGATGCGGTTGATACTGCCATTGCCCGCACCTTCATCCAGCGTGGCGCTTTGCAGCATGGCGTAGGCAAACTGGCCGTCCGGGCTGATGGCCAGGCCCTCAAAGCCCCGGTTGGTGCGCTTGCCGGCATTGTTGCTGCCGTCGTCGTTGCCAAAGTAGGGGCCGCTGCTGGTGTTGCGCGGCAGCAGGTTGGCGGGCGTGGTGTAGGTGCGCAGCAGCTCACCACTGCGGCTGAACTCGCGCACCGACGGGCCGTATTCGTCCGACACCAGCAGCGTGCCAGTACGCGGATTCACCACAAAACCCTCAGGGTCCATGGCCAAACCCACCGTGCTGGTACCGGCCGGCGCCAGGCCATTCAGCGTGCTGTTGCCACTCTTGAACACCACGGTTTCCGCGATGCGGAAATTGCTGATGGCGCCGGTGTTGTTGTCCACATCCAACGTGAAGCGCTGCACCCGGGTGTTGTAGGCCAGCGTGCCACCACCGGGGCCACGGTCTGACAAACCCCACCACTCCTGGCGGTTGGTGTCGTAATAGATGTCGGAAAAATAACCGAGGCGGCCGTTGTTGACCGTGCTGCCGCCGGACAGGTCCAGCGCCGCGCCGTCCAACGCCAGGCCGTTGACAAATGTGACGGCCTGGGCGTTGCCGGACAGGGTGGCCAGGGCGGCCGTCACCAGCATCACGGTGGTGCTGGCCAGGGTGTGCAGTGGCTTCTGGTGCAGTGCTTTTTTGGATTGCGGCATGGGGCGGTGGGCTCGGTTTGGCTGAGCAAACCGGTACGGTAGACCGCCCGCATGACCGGGCCGTGACACCCTGCGCGGGGCAGGGCGGGCACGGCACAGGTGGGGCCGTGCTTAGACCACCGTCAGCGTCACGTCGATGTTGCCGCGGGTGGCGTTGGAGTACGGACACACCTTGTGGGCGGCAGCCACCAGTTCCTCAGCGGCAGCGCGCTCAAAGCCCGGCAGGGTGATGGCCATGGCCACCTGGATGCCAAAACCGCCGGGGATGGGGCCGATGCCCACGGTGGACGTGATGCTCACGTCGTCCGGTACCTTGATTTTCATGCCGGCGCCCACGGCTTTCATCGCGCCGATGAAGCAGGCGGAATAACCGGCAGCAAACATCTGCTCCGGGTTGGTGCCGGTGCCACCCGCGCCGCCCAGCTCACGCGGGGTGGCCAGGTCCACTTTCAGCGCGCCGTCAGAAGACGACGCGGTGCCACTGCGGCCCCCGGTGGCGGTGGCGGTAGCGGTGTAGAGAACTTTGTCGAGGCTCATGGGCTTTGGTCCTTGGATCAGGTTGAAGAAAGGCGCGAAATAACGCGCTTGGTGCCATGCGCCTTGGGGCGAGTTGCCCTGGGACGCACGGCGACAGGCCCGCTGATGGACAGCGGTGATGGGCTGCCAACAGCAGCAGCCCGTGGGGACAGGGTGGTGAGCTGGCGGCGCAGTGCATGCAACTGACTGGCCAGCGTGCTGATCTGCTGCCGGTCACAGGCGGTGGCGCAAGCGATGGCCCGGGGCACCGCCAGAGCTGCAGTGCGCAGGCTGCGGCCGGCGGGGCTGAGGTGCAGCAACACCCGGCGCTCGTCCACCACATCGCGCTGGCGCTGCAGCAGGCCCAGCGTGCCCAGGCGCTTGAGCAATGGGGTGAGCGTGCCTGAATCGAGCGTCAAGCGCTCACCCAGTTGCGAGACGGTGATGCCGTCACCCTCCCACAACACCAGCATGACCAGGTATTGCGGGTAAGTCAGGCCCAGTGGCGCCAGCAAGGGCTTGTAGGTTTTGGTCATGGCCAGTGACGCGGCGTACAGCGCAAAACACAGTTGGTGGTCCAGCGCCAGCCAGTCGGTGGTGGACAGCTTGGCGGCTGTGTTGGTGGCCGCGTTTTTGGCAATGTCGGCGGCAGCCTTGGGTGTGGTGCGGCGTTGCATGGGCAGTAATGTAGCGCACAATTAAATTGTGTGCAATGTAATTTGTTACCGCCAGGCTGCTCGTCAGGTGATTGCCGGGTGATCGTCAGGTGAGTGCCGGGTGACGGCCGAGCTTGGTGCGGCCTGGCCCGCTCCTTGCACACAAAAACCACTAGAGGTGGCCTTGCCAAATTCGGTTAGTGTCTTCTCGGTCTGTTCTGCGCTGATTCACCCCGTTCCCGCATCCACAGGAGCCTGCCCCAGATGTCCCTGCTCACCCGCCTCACCGTTGCTGCCGCTTTGTCGGCCCTGACCTGGATCACCGCCACCCCGGCCATGGCGCAAGCCAGCGTGCTGCGGGTGGTGCCGCACTCCAACCTGGCGATTCTTGACCCGATCTGGACCACCGCCTACATGAGCCGCAACCACGGCTACATGGTTTACGACACGCTGTTTGGCACCGACGAAAACGCCAAGATCAAGCCGCAGATGGTGGAGAGCTGGACCGAAAGTGGTGATCACCGTCTCTGGACTTTCAAGCTGCGCAAAGGGCTGGAATTCCATGACGGCAAGCCGGTGACGCCGGAGGACGTGATTGCCAGCCTGCAGCGCTGGGGCAAGCGGGATGCGATGGGCCAAGCCCTGTTCACCTTTGTGCAGCGCATGGACAGCCCCGCCCCAGATACCTTCCGCATCTTTTTGGGCGAGGCCTGCGGCTTCATGCTGGAGGCGATTGGCAAGCCCGGCTCCAGCGTGCCCTTCATCATGCCCAAGCGGGTGGCCGAGACCGACGCCTTCAAGCAGATTGACGACTACACCGGCTCTGGCCCCTACGTTTTCAAGAAGGATGAGTTCAAGCCGGGTGACAAAGCGGTGTATTTGAAGAACACCAAATATGTGCCGCGCAGTGAGCCACCGTCAGGCACTACCGGCGGCAAATTGGTCTACGTGGACCGGGTGGAATGGAACCTGGCGCTGCGTGACGCACAAGCCCAGGTCAATGCGCTGCAAAAAGGCGAGGTGGACATCATCGAGTCCCTCGGCTTTGACTTCTACGAGACGGTGAAGGCCGACACCACGCTGCAAATGCCCAAGTACGCCAATTACGGGTTGCAGTACATGGCGCGCTTCAACCATTTGCACAAGCCGTTTGACAACCCCAAGGTGCGGCAGGCGGCGATTGCGGCCTTCTCGCAAGAGCCCTTCTTGCGCGCCCAGGTGGGCGTCAAAGAGTTGTACCGCCCCTGCTACGCGATGTTTTATTGCGGCACGCCCTACGGCAGCCTGGTGGGCAGTGACATCCAGGGCAAGAGCAACATGAAAAAGGCCCAAGAGTTGCTCAAGGCCAGCGGTTATGACGGCACCCCCATCGTCATCATGAAACCCACCGACCTGGCCGCCATCCAGAAGCTGCCGGACGTGGCGGCCCAGTTGCTGCGCCAGGCCGGTTTCAAGGTCGATTTGCAAGCCATGGACTGGCAGACCCTGGTGGGCCGGCGCGCCAAGAAAGACCCCATCGACAAGGGCGGTTGGCATTTGTTCATGACCTCGTGGACCGCGTTTGACATCTGGAACCCGGTCAGCAACCCGGCGATGGATTCACGCGGTGAAAAATCCACATGGTTTGGCTGGGCCACCGATGAAAAATTGGCGACGTTGCGCAGTGAATTGATGCGCGCCACCGACCCCGCCGCCAAGAAAAAACTGGGTGAACAAATTCAGACCCGCGCGTTTGAGATCGGCACCCACGCACCGCTGGGTGAATACGACCAGCCCATGGCCGCACGCAAAAACATCAGCGGCTTTTTCGTCACCAACGGCAATATCTACTGGAACCTGAAGAAACTGTGAGCCCCCACGCTCGCTAGCTCTCGCTGCCCCCCGAGGGGGAGTCCGCCAGCGGCCCGGCGAAGCCGGTTCCGCAGCGGGAAGCTTGGTTACAAACAACAGGTATCCGGATGCTCTCCTTCCTCGCCCGCCGGCTGCTGTCCACGCTGCCGGTTTTGCTGATCGTGGCCGTGCTGGTGTTTTTGATGCTGCGGCTGACACCGGGTGACCCGGCGGCGGTGCTGGCGGGTGACGCCGCCAGCACCGAGCAGATTGCCCAGATCCGCACCGGCCTGGGGCTGGACCGCTCCATCCCGGCCCAATTTGCGATCTGGGCCGGCCGGCTGGCCACCGGAGACCTGGGCCAGAGTTATTACTACAAAACTGCTGTGACCACGCTGATTGGCCAGCGGCTGGAGCCCACCGTGTCGCTGGCGCTGCTCACCATCACGCTGGCCGTGTTGGTGGCGGTGCCGCTGGGGGTGTTGGCAGCCTGGCGGTTTGGGGGTTGGCTGGACCGGCTGTTGATGGGCTTCTCGG
>JAYVLI010000002.1:0-33510 GCA_043759535.1 Betaproteobacteria bacterium
CGCGGTGATTCGATCCGTCTTTCTTGCTCATCTTTCGTGCTCCTTGAATGCATTTTCAGCTTCAGCTATGGAGTACGTTTTTCGAGGGCAAGGTCAGTCAGCGTCACGTCACTGGCGGGACATGGTGATCGAGGATCGGGGTTGAGTCAGGCCTGCGGCTCGCTTGCGCTACGAATGCGGTAAATCGTCCGGCTGCCGCGGCCTGGCAGCAGTTCATCAACCACGTCAAATAAATCTGCGGCAATCAGCAACCGCTTGAGGGTGGCGCGGCCGTAGCGCGCTTTCATGTTCGCCATGGCGTCTGCTTCTTCAACCCGTGCGATCCGGCCAGCATCGGCAAGATTGGCCCAGCCATCGGCTCGCGCTTTTTGGACTGCGACCTCGCACAGCACGGCGACCAGCGGGCTGTGCTGCAGAAATTGCAGTTCAAACGCACGCTCAAAATCATCAGAACCCACGACAGCGGCAACAACCTGGCGCGCCGTCTGCAATGACTGCATGACGGTTTTGAGATGCTCGAACATCGGCAGCACCTTGCCGCGCTGCGTCTCCAGGTAGATCAAGGCCTTTGCCATGCGCTCGGGCGAGTCAGGCCGCCATCGCGGCAAGAAGTGATGGACCAGTTGGTTTCGCTCATCCACCATCATCTGCATGTCGGCGCGCTGGGTTGCATCAAACTCAGCATCCCCAGACGTTTTGTAGACCCACGAGAACCAATCTTCCGCCAGCACATCGGCTTCGGGACCCGGCGCATCCCCATCGGACAACACCTCATCGCCGTACTGCCTGGCCAAGGTGCCAAGGGTCTGCGTTTGTGCCTTCTCGGCACGCGCCTGCTGGCGCGGCAGCAAGCTGTCCGCAGTGCCGTCAGCGCGGTGATGCACCACAAGAAACTTCAGCAAATACTCAATCTGCTGGAACAACAGCAGATTGCGGCCCATGCGGCGCAACACCTCGTCGCTCAGCGCCTTGTTGTCTGCTGGGGCTGCGTGCCGGTCCATCCGCCCTCCGGGTCAAAGCGCATACGGGTCGTGCAAGCCCAAACCCGCCAAGATCGCCGTCTCCCGCGCCTCCATCAGCGCCGCCTCGTCGTCGTCTTCGTGGTCAAAACCTTGGGCATGCAGGGCGCCATGCACCAGCAGGTGGGCGTAGTGGTCGGCCACGGGGATGCCCAGCTCGGCCGCTTCACGCGCCACCACGCCGGCGGCCAGCACCAGGTCGGCCACCACCACGGGGCTGTGTTCGTAGTCGAAGGTCAGCACGTTGGTGGCGTAATCTTTGCTGCGGTAATCGCGGTTCAGCGCCTGGCCTTCGTCGTCGCCGACGATGCGCACCGTGATCTCGCCCGGCGCGTCCAGCGCGGCGCGCAGCCAGCGCATCACCTTGTGGCGTGGCAGCAGGGCGCGGTGGCGGGTGTCGGCAAACTGCAGGGACAAGCCCAGCGGCGGTTGGATGGGGCGGGTCATGCGGGCTTCCCGCCGCCACCGGCCGCCGCGCCGGCAAGTCCACCCCCAACCTTGGCTGCGTCGTACGCCTCCACGATGCGCGCCACCAGCGGGTGGCGTACCACATCAACCGAGCTGAACTGTGAAAACGCGATGCCGGGCACACCAGCCAACACACCCGCCGCATCCGCCAGGCCGCTGCTGGCACCGCGGGGCAAATCCACCTGGCTGACATCCCCGGTGACCACCGCGCGTGAGCCAAAGCCGATGCGGGTCAAAAACATCTTCATCTGCTCGGGCGTGGTGTTCTGCGCTTCGTCCAGGATCACAAACGAGTGGTTGAGCGTGCGGCCGCGCATGAAGGCCAGCGGCGCAATCTCCAGCAGGCCTTTCTCAAACGCCACGGTGACCCGGTCAAAGCCCATCAAGTCGTACAGCGCGTCGTACAGCGGGCGCAGGTAGGGATCCACTTTTTGCGTCAGGTCACCGGGCAAAAAGCCCAGCCGCTCACCCGCCTCCACCGCCGGGCGGGTGAGCACGATGCGCTGCACGCTGCTGCGCTCCAGTGCGTCCACTGCACACGCCACCGCCAGAAAGGTCTTGCCGGTGCCGGCCGGGCCAATGCCGAAGGTGATGTCGTGGTGCAGGATGTTGTGCAGGTATTGCACCTGACCAGGGGTGCGGCCACGCAGGTCGCTGCGCCGGGTGTGCAGCTGGATGGCCTCGGCACCTGGCGGTGCTGTGGGTGCATCGGGCTCAGTGGCTGCACCACGCGCCTCCATCAACGCCAACTGCAATGTCTCGGGTGGGATCGGCCGGGTGGCCTGGGTGTACAGCGCTTGCAGCAAGTCCAGCGCACGGCCGGCTTGCAGGCGTTGACCGTCCACCCGAAAAGCCCCCTCACGCCGGCTGATGCGCACCGACAACGCGGCCTCGATGCTGCGCAGGTTGGCATCCAGCGCGCCGCTGAGGTGGGCCAGACGGGTGTTGTCGGTGGGTTTGAAATCGTGGCGGAGGATCACGGCGGGGTGGCTGTCCAAGTGGCGATCAAAGGGCAATGCGGCACAACAAGCGGGTTGAAGCCCCCGATTCTCCGACGAACCCCAGCGCAACGCCTGCACCACAATCGCCCGGATGTCCGTCCCCCGGCCCGCACCCCGCCCGCCCTATCGCCAACGCTGCGCGACCGGCCAACGCTGCGCGACCGGCCAACGCTGCATGGCCACGCTGCGCCAATGGCTGTGGCTGGGCCTGCTGGCGCTGCTGGCCCTGGCCGCGGCCCAAGCCAGGGCCGATGTGCAACTGCTGGAGCAAGCGCTGGTGGCGTCCGAGACGGCAGGCGGCAAACCGGATTGGGATGTGTCGCACCTGGTCAGCCTGCCGGACGACTGGGCCGACATCCCCGGCCAGCACGGTGTGGTGTGGTACCGGCTGGCCTTGCTGCCACCGCAGCGGCCGGCCCCGGGTGTGCTGCACGGCCTCTACATCGAGCGTGCTTGCAATGTGGTGCAGGTGTGGCTGAACGGCCAGTTGGTGCATGACGGCGGCCAGTTTGACGAGCCGGTCAGCCGCAACTGCCACCGGCCGCAACTGGTGCCGGTACCAGCCGCGCTGCTGGGCCCACGCCTGAACACGCTGGACTTGCGGGTCAAGGGCTATAGCCTGGATGAGGTCAGCTCGCGCCAGCGCGCGGGGGGTTTGTCGGCCATTGAATTTGGTCCGTATGGGGTGATGGCCGGCCACCATGCGCGGCGCCTGATCTTTGCCATCCGCCTGCCCGAGGTGATGAGCGGCGCGCTGGTGCTGATGGGCAGCTTCATGTTTGTGATGGGCTGGTTCAACCGCAAGCAAAGTTACCTGGCCTACTTTGGCGCGCTGCTGGTGGGCTGGTCGCTGTTGCTGGCGCGGCTGTGGGCGTCCAACGTGCCGGTCAGCAACTGGACAGTGGAGCTGGCGCTGGCGGCGTTGCTGGGCTTCATCACGCTGGCATCAGTGCAGTTTTTGATGCGCTACGGCGGGCGCCGCCTGCACTGGCTCAACATCGCGTTGCCGCTGCAATGCCTGCTGCTGCCCATCACCCTGGTGGCCGCCGGCCCGACCCGGCTGTACACCACAGCGGGCGTGTGGAAGGCCTTGCTGGCGGTGCAAATCATCATTGCCGCACTGTGCTACCTGGGCGACGTGCGGCGCCATGACCGCCACCGCTTTTGGTTGATGACCCTGCTGCTGGGCTTGTTGGCGGTGTCACTGGGCATCAGCTTTGCGGCCCAAACCCTGCCGCTGGACGCCCGCATCGGCTATGTGGCCGAGTTGGTGCCGGCACTGGGGCTTTTGGCGCTGGGCCTGGTGCTGGTGCAGCAATACGGCCGCGCCTTTCAAAGCACCGAACAAAACCGGGCCGACCTGGAGGTGCGCATCCGCGAGGCCACGGCGCAGATCGAGCGCAACTTCACCCAGTTGTCCGAGCTGCGGGTGGAGCAAGTGACCGACCGCGAACGCAAAAGAATCGCCGCCGATCTGCACGATGACTTGGGCGCCAAGCTGCTGACGATCGTGCACACCAGCGACAACGAGCGCATCAGCACGCTGGCGCGTGAAGCGCTGGAAGAGATGCGCCTGTCGGTGCGTGGCCTCACCGGCAAGCCGGTGAAGCTGATTGACGCGCTGGGTGATTGGCGCGCCGAGGTGGTGTCGCGCCTCAGCCAATCGGGGGTGCAGGGTGAATGGAGCGCACCATCGGATGACGATGTGCCGCAGACGCTGTCGTCGCGTGCGTATGTGCAGACCACCCGCATCCTGCGTGAGGCGGTCAGCAACATCATCAAACACAGCGGTGCGTCGCAGTGCAGCGTGCGCTGCGTGATTGCCGATGGTGATTTTCAACTGGTGATCCAGGACAACGGCAAAGGCATCCCGACCGAGCTGGACGGCCGGCTGGACAAAGGCCACGGCATGGCCAGCATGAAAGGCCGTGCCAAACAACTTCAAGGGCAATGCCTGGTGGAGTCAGGCCCCGGCTACGGAACCGTGATCCGCCTCACGCTGCCGCTGGAACGCCACACCACAGGCGGCTAATGTGGCAATCCTCCATGAACCGGGGCTGTTAGCCCTGCGTCATGCAAGTTAAGCCGCTGCTACGATGAGTTTGCGTCGTTGTGGCGCCGGTTCAGCGCCCGCTCAACGCCTATTTGGATATGCCACCCCTCATGAACAACATCCTGTTGCTGGAAGACCTACCTGAGATCCGTGCCTGGCTCAAGAGCTTGGTGATGCAGGTCTTCCCCAACGCCCGCATCACCGAATGCTCACGGGTGCAAGACGCGCTGCACCAGGTGCAAGCGCTGCGTTTTGATCTGGCGCTGTGCGACCTGGGCCTGCCCGACGGCAGTGGCACCGACGTGGTAGCCAAGTTGGCGCTGGTGCAGCCCGATGCGCTGTCAGTGGTGGTCACCATCCATGACGACGATGAACATTTGTTCCCGGCACTGCAGGCCGGCGCTTATGGCTACATCCTCAAAGAACAATCGCGTGAGCTGATCACCGAACAGTTGCAGCGCATTGCCCAGGGTGAGCCACCGCTGTCACCGTCCATCGCCCGCAAGGTCATCAAATACTTTGCCAGCATGGCCAAGCCGCAAGCCAATGCCATGCCCGAGGTGTCGCTGACCGAGCGCGAAAGTGAAGTGCTGCTGCGGGTGGCCAAAGGCTTCACCCTGCCCGAGATCGGCGTGCAACTGGGCTTGAGCCGCCACACGATTGCCGATTACGTCAAGCAGATCTACCGCAAGCTCAACGTGAGTTCACGGGCTGAAGCCGCGCTGGAGGCGCAGCGTTTGGGCCTGTTCAGGCGCTAAGCCACAATCGCCGCCCATGATTGGACGGCTCACGGGTTTGCTGGTGGAGAAATCTCCACCCCAGGTGCTCATTGATGTGGGCGGCGTCGGCTATGAGGTGGACGTGCCGATGAGCAGCTTTTACAACCTGCCGGCGCTTGGCGAACGCACCACGCTGCTCACCCACTTCATCGTGCGTGAAGACGCGCAGTTGCTGTTCGGCTTCTTGACCGCCGCCGAGCGCGCCACCTTCCGCCAGCTCATCAAGATTTCCGGTGTCGGCCCACGTCTGGCCCTGAGCCTGCTGTCGGGCTTGAGCGTGGCCGAGCTCACCCAAGCCGTGGCGCAGCAACAAGCCGCCCGCCTTGTCAAAGTGCCGGGCATCGGCAAAAAAACCGCCGAGCGGCTGCTGCTGGAGCTCAAAGGCAAGCTGGCACCTGATCTGGGTTTGCCTGGCAATGCACCGGCCAGCGATGCGCACATCGACATCTCACAAGCCTTGATCGCCCTGGGCTACAGCGAGCGTGAAGCCAACGCCGTGCTCAAGACCTTGCCGCCCGATGTGGGTGTGAGCGAGGGCATCAAGCTGGCGCTCAAATCGCTCTCCTGAGCGCGCTGCAGGCGGTGCAAAATAGGCTGTATGGGCATACAGACCGATGATTTTGAAGCAGCACCACCGCTGCCCCGGGTGGTGGGTGCAGCACGCCAGTCACCGCAAGAAGAGGCAATTGAGCGGGCGCTGCGGCCCAAGCTGCTGGCGGATTACGTGGGCCAGGCCAAGGCGCGTGAGCAGCTGGAGATCTTCATCAGCGCGGCCAAAAAACGCGATGAAGCGCTGGACCATGTGCTGCTGTTTGGCCCACCCGGCCTGGGCAAAACCACGCTGAGTCACATCATCGCCGCCGAGCTGGGTGTCAACCTGCGCCAAACCAGCGGCCCGGTGCTGGAGAAGCCCAAGGATCTGGCCGCCATCCTGACCAATCTCGAAAAAAACGATGTGTTGTTCATCGACGAGATTCACCGGCTATCACCCGTGGTCGAAGAAATCCTCTACCCCGCGCTGGAGGATTACCAGATCGATATCATGATCGGCGACGGCCCGTCGGCCCGGTCCATCAAGCTGGACTTGCAGCCCTTCACACTGGTGGGCGCCACCACCCGCGCCGGCATGTTGACCAACCCGCTGCGGGATCGGTTTGGCATCGTCACCCGGCTGGAGTTCTACACCCCGGCCGAGCTGGGCACCATTGTCAAACGCTCTGCCGGTTTGTTGAACGTGCCCATCCAGGCCGAAGGTGCGTTTGAGATTGCCCGCCGCTCACGCGGCACCCCCCGCATTGCCAACCGGCTGCTGCGCCGGGTGCGTGATTACGCCGAGGTCAAGAGTGACGGCACCATCACCCGCGCCATTGCCGACAAGGCGCTGGTGATGCTGGACGTGGACCCGGAAGGCTTTGATTTGATGGACCGCAAGCTGCTGGAGGCGGTGATCCACCGCTTTGACGGCGGCCCGGTGGGGCTGGACAACGTGGCTGCGGCCATTGGTGAAGAGCCCGGCACGATTGAGGACGTGATCGAGCCGTTTTTGATCATGCAAGGCTTTTTGCAGCGCACGCCGCGTGGCCGCATTGCCACCCTGGCCGCTTACCGGCACCTGGGGGTGGCGCCGCCCAGCGCGGCGGGTGGGCTGTTCGGCGATTGAGTTGGGTGGGTGGTGCAGCGCCTGGCTCAGCCCGCCCGGCGCGGCATCCTGAACGGCAGCAGGGCCTGCACCCAGGGCAGGGTAAAACGGTCCAGCCGCAGGCTCTCGTGCATGGCCAGCACCGACTGGCCCAGCCAGCGCGCCTGCACCAGTGAGCGGGCGTAAAACGGCGTGTCTTCCAGGGTTTTGTGCAGCAGCGGTGGTGTGCCCGCCTCACTGCGCTGGCTGCGTGGCACACCCCACAGGCTGCGTGGCAGCGGCTGCAGCGGCGGCGCGTTGAAGGGCCTGGCCGCGCCGCCCGCATCAAACTGCAGCGCCAGGTGGGTCTGCCCACCGCTGCGCTCTTGCGCGCCGTACAGCACAGCAGCGCGGTTGCCGCCCAGTGCGGCGCGGGCCCATTGCCAGTGCTGGAAGCTGGCCTCCAGTGGCAGTGCGCCCCGGTTGCTGTCCAAATACGCCGCGCCGCGCCAACGCCAGGCCGGGTCTTGCAAATCCACCTCCACCCGGGCTATTGGGGCGATGGGCCACCACTGGTGCTGGCCGGCGGTATCCAGGTTGAAAGGCGGCGTGTTGCCAGCAGCGGCCGGGTGCAGCCGCACGGTGCCCCGCAGCCGGCGTGGGATGGGTGCGGCGCGTTCATCCAATTGCAGCAGCAGCGCGTGGCCATCCCAGTGGATTTGGCTGGGGCCGATGGCCAGATGGCTGGCACTGCGCTGCAGCGCAGCAGCACCCCGCTCGGTCATGGCCCAGCGGGCGCCGGGGCCACCGTCGGTGCGGTAAAGCGCCACGTTGATGGCCACATGCTGGCTGGCGTCCACCAGGCCATCAGCCGCCGCCGCTGCACGCGCCCTGGCCCGGGCGTAATACGGCGAAAACACGCTGCCGATGAAAACGATGACCACCAGCGCGTGGCGGCCGTCGTCGCTCAGCGCGTCGAGATACCACCAGGCGTAAGCGCCGGGCGCCACGGCGCGGTCAAAGTCCGGCCAGGCTGGTCGGCCAGCAGGCTGTGGGCTGCCTGCAAGCCCGACAAGGCTGCCATCGGCACACCCGCCCCCGGATGCCCACTGCCGCCCGCCAGGTAGAGCCCAGTCACCCGGCTGCGCGCCGCCGGCCTGCTGAACGATGCTTGCCAACCGTGGGTGGCCTGGCCATACAAGGCCCCCCCGGTAGCCGGAAAGCGCGCTGCCCAATCCGCCGGGCTGTGGCGCAGCCGGCCGGCCGATTGCGGGTCCACCTGCAAACCCAGACGGGCCAGGTGCTGGAAGGTGCGGGCCTCGCATGCGGTGATCTCCTCGGGGCTGAACGGCGCCACATCGGCACGCGCCGGTGCGTTGACCAGGCACAACAAGCGCTCGGGCTGGCCCAGGTCGGGCGGCGCCTGGTCGCCCCGGTCTTGGGCGCAGATGTAGACGGTGGGCTCGGTGGGCAGGCGTTGCTGGCCAAACAGCTCGTCAAACTCTTGGCTGTAGTTGCCTGAGAAAAACACGGTGTGCCGCAGCAGCGCAAACCCACGCGCCGGGGTGTGCAGGTTCCAGGTCAGGGCTGACAGGGAGCGGCTGGCCACCGGCCGCGCCGGCACCGCTTGCTGCACGGCAGGCCCCAGCAGGCCGGCCGGCAGTGCGGCGGCATCCCCGTTGAAGACCACGGCCGATGCGGCCAGGCGCTCCACCGGCACGCCAGCGGCGGCTCGCAACTCCACCGCTGTGACCCGGTCATCGGCCACCAGCACCCGCGCCACCGGGCTGTTGCAGCGGATCTGCACACCCAACCGGCGTGCCAGCGCCTCCAGCGCCGCTGCCAGGCTGTACATGCCGCCCTCAACTGACCACACGCCCAACTGCTCGACATGGGCAATCAGCATCAAGGTGGCGGGTGCGGCCATGGGCGACGAGCCACCGTAAGTGGCGTAACGCGCAAACAACTGCTGCAGGCGTGGGTCGTCAAACTGCCGGCCCAGTTCACGCCACAAGGTCTGGAAGGGTGAGATGCGCGACAGCCCGCGCCAACCCGCCCAGCCGCTGCGGGCACAGCGCCAGGTCAAGGACAGCGGGTTGGGCCTGGACGCACGCATGTAAGGCCCGTCCAGCGCGTTGAACACGGCACGTGAGCGCCCACAAAACGCAGCGTACTGGCGCGCTGCCTTGGCGCCGGCAAATTGGCCAATGGCGTTGACCGTGGCGGCGGCGTCGGCATGCAAATCCAGCGTGGCGCCGCCCGGCCAGGTGTGGCGCGCCAGGGTGCGCAGCGGGGTCAGGCGCAGGTGCTCGTCCAGCCGCTCACCGGCCAGCGCAAACAGGCTGTCAAACACATCGCGCATGGTCATCACGGTGGGGCCGGCGTCCAGCGCCAGGCCGTGCTGGGCCGGGCCGGGCAGATGCACCGGCTGCAGCTTGCCGCCGGTTTGGCTGGCGGCCTCCAGCAGCGTCACCGCCACGCCCTGCGCGGCCAGCGCCACTGCAGCGGCCAGGCCGCCAATGCCGGCGCCCACCACGATGACGGGTGCTGCCGGCGCAGCCGCCATCACGCCCGCACCGCCAACGGCTGACCCGGACGCGCCGCATGGCGCTCAAACACAGCGCGGTGTTGACGCTGCCAGCCAATGTGTCTATTCTTCATGACACATCATATTGTAATGTTCATGCGACAACACGGCATCCAGCCGGCATTGCAGGGCATTCTCGGGAGCACACGATGGACCCCATCACACGCATTGACCGGTCTCTGCAGGCGGCCCTGGCGCTGGGTGAGGCGCCGGTGGGCGCACTGGGCGGGCCGCCGCGCCTGGCCGCAGCGGTGCGGCATGCGGTGTTTCCGGGCGGCGCCCGGGTGCGGCCGCGCTTGTGCCTGGCGGTGGCCATGGCCTGCGGCCATGACGACCCGGCGCTGACTGACGCTGCAGCGGTCGCGCTAGAGTTGCTGCATTGCGCGTCGCTGGTGCATGACGACCTGCCTTGCTTTGATGACGCGCACACCCGGCGCGGTGTGCCCTCGGTCCACAACGCCTTTGGTGAGCGGCTGGCCGTGCTGGCCGGTGACGCGCTGATTGTGCTGGGCTTCCAGGCCCTGGCCGCTGCACCCACACTGCACCCGGCACGCCTGCCCAAACTGCTGGGCCTGATTGCCCGGGGCGTGGGCCAACCCCACGGCATCGTGGCGGGCCAGGCTTGGGAATGTGAGCCGCAGGTGTCCCTGCGGGACTACCAGCGTGCCAAGACCGGCGCCCTGTTTGCCGCCGCCACCATGGCGGGCGCCGAATCCGCCGGCGGTGCCGGCGCGCCATGGCAAGCGCTGGGTGAATGGTTGGGTGAGGCCTACCAGGTGGCCGATGACATCCGCGATGTGGCTGCTGACCCAGTGCTGCTGGGCAAGCCCACCGGCCGTGATTTGGCCCTGGGCCGGCCCAGCGTGGCCGCCGCACAAGGGCTGCTGGGCGCCGTGGCGCACTTCCAGCAGTTGGTGCAGCGTGCGGCCAGCAGCGTGCCCGACTGCCCCGGCGCGCAGCGCCTGCGCGCGCTGGTGTGGGCCGAATCCGAACGCCTGGTGCCCGCCGCCTTGTGCGACCGCCTGGCCCAGGCGGCGGCCTGAACTGGGTTGCTGGTCTGCTTGACCGCCTGCGCCAGTGGCGCGATCAACGCATTGCCGACCCGGCCTTCCGGCGCTGGGCGGCGCGTTTCCCGCTCACCCGGCCCATCGCCAAGCGCCGCGCCCAGGCCTTGTTTGATCTGGTGGCGGGTTTCAGCTACAGCCAGGTGTTGCTGGCCTGTGTGCAACTGCAATTGTTTGACCGGCTGGCCCAGCAACCCGCATCGGCTGAAGACCTGGCCGCCCCACTGGGCCTGCCGCTGGACGGCTGCAAACGCCTGCTGGACGCGGCCGTGGCCTTGCGCCTGCTGACCCGGCGCCAGCGTGGTGCCCTGCCGCAGGTTTATGCCCTGGGCCCACTGGGCACGCCGATGGTGGGCAATACCGCGCTGGCCGCGATGGTGCAGCACCACACCGTGCTGTACGCCGACCTGGCTGACCCGCTGGCCCTGCTGCGCGCGCCACCCGGTCAGGCGGCGTTGGCGCATTACTGGGCTTACGCCGGCAGCGCGCAACCCCAGGCCCTGCCCAGCGCAGCAGTGGCCGACTACTCGGTGCTGATGGCCGCCTCACAACCGCTGGTGGCCGATGAAATCCTGGACGCCTACCCGCTGACCCAGCACCAGTGCCTGATGGACGTGGGTGGCGGCGAGGGCGTGTTTGCCAGCGCCGCCGCCAGACGCTGGCCGCATCTGCGCCTGCTAGTGTTCGATTTGCCCGAGGTGGCACGCCGCGCCCAAGGCCGGCTGGCCGCCGCCGGACTGCAGCAGCGCATCAGCGCAGTGGGTGGTGATTTCAGCCAAGACGCCCTGCCGGCCGGCGCCGACATCATCAGCCTGGTGCGGGTGGTGCATGACCATGACGACAACCGCGTGATGAGCCTGCTGCGTGCAGTGCGCCAAGCCCTGCCGCCACACGGCGTGCTGCTGCTGGCCGAGCCCATGGCCGGCACCGCAGGCGCGCAAGCCATGGGCGATGCGTATTTCGGCATGTACCTGTGGGCCATGGGCACCGGCCGGCCACGCCAGGTGGCCGAGCTGGCCGACATGCTGCACGCGGCAGGTTTTGCCCGCCCCCGCCTGCTGCGCAACGCCACCCCGCTGCAAACCCAGGTGCTGGTGGCGGCGGTGCGGCCAGCTTGATGTGCGCACCGGCTTGACTGCCAACCCGGGTAAAACCCAATGTAAGGCTGACTTGACACTTTCTTGAGTCAGCGTAAAGTGACACCAAGCCGAAACATCTTCCATGTTGTCCAGACACCCCCCCACCCCGCACTGCGCCCACCGCGCCCCCGGCCCATGAACACCACCGCCGTGCTGCTGCAACAACCCGAGCGCCTGCGCCTGGCTGAGCTGCAATTGAACGCGCCCACCGCCGAAGACGTGGTGGTGGATGTGCGCTGGAGCGGTATCTCCACCGGCACCGAGCGTCTGCTGTACACCGGCCGCATGCCCAGCTTTCCCGGCATGGGCTACCCGCTGGTGCCGGGTTATGAATCGGTCGGCCGGGTGGCCATTGCCGGCAGCGCCAGCGGCCACACCGTGGGTGACCAGGTGTTTGTGCCAGGCGCCAATTGCTACGGCCCGCTGGACGGCCAACCGGTGCGTGGCCTGTTTGGTGGCGCTGCCTCCCGTGTGGTGGTGCCTGGCCGGCGCGTCATCCCGGTGGCCGAATCGATGGGTGAACAAGCCGTGCTGCTGGCCCTGGCCGCCACCGCCTACCACGCAGTGGCCTGCGGTGGCCGGGTTGACCACCCCCGCCCACCCCAACTGATCATCGGCCACGGTGTGCTGGGCCGCTTGCTGGCGCGGCTCAACATTGCGGCGGGGTTTAATGACACCACAGTGTGGGAGACCAACCCGGTGCGTGCCCACGGCGCCAGCGGTTACCAGGTGCTGCACCCCGACGCTGACCCGCGCCGCAACTACGACGTGATCTGCGATGTCAGCGGTGACGCCAAACTGCTGGACACCTTGATCCAGCGCCTGGCACCGGGTGGCGAAATCATCCTGGCCGGCTTTTACAGCGACCCACTGCAGTTCAACTTTGCGCCGGCCTTCATGCGAGAAGCACGCATCCGCGCTGCGGCTGAATGGCAGCGCCCTGACCTGTTGGCGGTGCAAGCCTTGATTGACGCCGGCAACTTGTCACTCGACGGTTTGATCACGCACCACGCCGCATTCAGCCAAGCCGATACCGCCTACCGCACCGCGTTTGGTGATGTGGGCTGTCTCAAGATGGTGCTGGACTGGACGCAGTGACATGACCCCCCCCGTAGCGCCTTCGGCGCTCCCCCCAGCGGGCGCCGCCAGCAGCCCGGCAAAGCCGGTTCTGCGGCGTCCGCTTGGTGCTGCTTGCGTCATGCACTGCAGCTGGCCCTTCAACACCGTGAAGAACTGACATGACCCTCGCCAATCTACCCCTCCAAGGCGCGCCCATTCAAATCTTGCGTGATCTGCAATTGCGCGCTGAAGCCGCCATCGAGCCCGATGCACCCGCCACCGGCCCGGTCACCAAAGAGACGCAAATCATCGCGATCTACGGCAAAGGCGGCATTGGCAAAAGCTTCACGCTGGCCAACCTCAGTTACATGATGGCGCAGCAGGGCAAGAAGGTGCTGTTGATTGGTTGCGACCCGAAAAGTGACACCACCAGCCTGCTGTTTGGCGGCCGTGCTTGCCCCACCATCATCGAAACAAGTTCCAAAAAGAAACTGGCCGGTGAGGCAGTGGCCATTGGCGACGTGTGCTTCAAACGCGACGGTGTTTACGCCATGGAACTGGGCGGGCCCGAGGTCGGCCGGGGCTGCGGTGGGCGCGGCATCATCCACGGCTTTGAGTTGCTGGAAAAGCTTGGCTTTCACGACTGGGGTTTTGACTACGTGTTGCTGGACTTTTTGGGTGACGTGGTGTGCGGCGGCTTTGGCTTGCCCATTGCCCGCGACATGTGCCAGAAGGTGATTGTTGTGGCCAGCAATGATTTGCAAAGCTTGTATGTGGCCAACAACGTCTGCTCGGCGGTGGAATACTTCCGCAAGCTGGGTGGCAATGTGGGCGTGGCCGGCATGGTGATCAACCGGGACGATGGCACTGGCGAGGCAGCAGCGTTTGCCACGCATGTGGGCATCCCGGTGCTGTCCACCATCCCCGCCAATGAAGACATCCGCCGCAAGAGCGCCAGCTACGAAATCATCGGCCGGCCTGATTCAGTCTGGGGTCCGATGTTTGCTGAGCTGGCAGAGAACGTGGGCACATCCACCCCAATGCGGCCCAGGCCCATGACACAAGACCAATTGCTGGGCTTGTTTTCGGCGTCAGCTGTGGGCCGTGATGTGGTGCTGGAGCCGGCCACCCAGTTCGACATGTGCGGCAAGAAAGAAACCGTCAAGGCCACGCTTGAAGTGGTGTACGACGAGGTCTGATTTGATGTCGGCAACCATCCCAATCGTCCCGATCACCGTGCCCACCGCCATTGAGGGTGATGGCATGGGCTGCCACTCTGGTGGCGACGCGATGCTGGCGGCCGCCAAATCGGCCGGCAAGTCAGACGTGCTGGACCAGTACGCCAAAGACTACCCGCGCAAGCCGCAAACCGGCCCGCACGACCAACCCCAAAGCATGTGCCCGGCGTTTGGCGCATTGCGGGTGGGCCTGCGCATGCGCCGCACCATGACCATCCTGTCGGGCTCGGCATGTTGTGTGTATGGCCTGACGTTCACCTCGCATTTTTACGGCGCCCGCCGCAGCGTGGGTTATGTGCCGTTCAACAGCGAAAGCCTGGTCACCGGCAAGCTGTTTGAAGACATCCGCGAGGCGGTGCATGCCCAGGCGGACCCGGCCAAGCTGGACGCCATCGTGGTCATCAACCTGTGTGTGCCCACTGCCAGTGGTGTGCCGCTGCAAATCCTGCCCAAAGCCATCAACGGTGTGCGCATCATCGGCATTGATGTGCCAGGCTTTGGTGTGCCCACCCATGCCGAAGCCAAAGATGTGCTGGCCGGTGCAATGCTCAAATATGCCCGCAGCGAGGTGTTGGCCGGGCCGGTGCAAGCGCCCCGCACCGGGCGGTCAGGCAAGCCAACGATTGCCTTGCTGGGCGAGGTGTTCCCGGCTGACCCGGTGATCATCGGCATGCTGCTGGAGCCCATGGGCCTGGCCGCCGGCCCGGTGGTGCCCACCCGCGAATGGCGCGAGCTGTATGCCGCGCTCGACTGCGCTGCAGTGGCAGCCATCCACCCGTTTTACACCGCCAGCGTGCGCGAATTTGATGCCGCAGGCCGCACGGTGGTGGGCTCGGCGCCGGTGGGCCATGACGGCACCGAAGCCTGGCTGCAAGCCATTGGCCAGGCCACCAACATCGCCCAACACCAAATTGACGCGGCCAAAAATCGTTTCCTGCCCATTATCAAAGGCGCACTGGCCAAAACCCCCATCAAGGGCCGCATCACCCTGAGCGGTTATGAGGGCTCAGAGTTGCTGGTGGGTCGCCTGCTGGTGGAAAGCGGCGCCGACCTGCGCTATGTGGGCAGCGCCTGCCCCCGCACGCTGTGGAATGAAGCCGATTGCCAGTGGCTGGAATCCAAAGGGGTGCTGGTGCAATTCCGCGCATCACTGGAGCAAGACCTGGCGGCAGTGCATGAGTTCAAGCCCGACTTGGCGATTGGCACCACACCCATCGTGCAGGCTGCCAAGGAATTGCGCACACCGGCGCTGTACTTCACCAACCTGATTTCCGCCCGGCCTTTGATGGGCCCGGCAGGTGCCGGCTCATTGGCCACGGTGATCAATGCGGCGATTGGCAACAAAGCCCGTTTTGATGCCATGAGCGACTTCTTTGGCAGCACCGGCACCGGCCATGCGGCGGGCGTGTGGGAGGCCAGCCAAGGCGTACCGCAAGACCGGCCCGACTTCAAAGCCGAGCAGCGCCGCCAGGCCGCCAAGCTGGCCAAGAAGCGCAAAGCCGAGGAGATGATCTGATGGGCGCCGCAACATGCTAGTGCTCGACCACGACCGCGCAGGCGGCTATTGGGGCGCGGTGTATGTGTTCACCGCCATCAAAGGCTTGCAAGTGGTGATTGACGGCCCGGTGGGCTGCGAGAACCTGCCGGTCACCAGCGTGCTGCATTACACCGACGCACTGCCGCCGCATGAGCTGCCCATCGTCGTCACCGGCTTGGCCGAAGAGCAGCTCGGCCGTGAGGGCACTGAAGGTTCAATGCGTCGCGCCCATGCCGCGTTGGACCCTGACCTGCCCAGCGTGGTGGTCACCGGCTCCATCGCCGAAATGATTGGTGGTGGTGTCACCCCATCGGGCACCAACCTGCAGCGCTTTTTGCCCCGCACGATTGATGAAGACCAGTGGCAGTGCGCCAACCGGGCGATGTTCTGGCTGTGGAGTGAATACGGCCTGAAAAAAGTGCCTGCGCGCAAACCCTTTGCGGACAGGCCTGCTGGTGAAAAGCCGCGCGTCAACATCATTGGCCCGAGCTACGGCACGTTCAATTGCCCCAGTGACCTGGCCGAGATCCGCCGCCTGGTGCAAGGCATTGGTGCTGAGATCAACATGGTGTTTCCGCTGGGCAGCCACCTGGCCGATGTGTCGCGGCTGGTGGAGGCAGACGCCAACATCTGCATGTACCGCGAATTTGGCCGCATGTTGTGTGAGGCACTTGAGCGGCCCTACCTGCAAGCCCCGATTGGCCTGCACAGCACCACCAGGTTTTTGCGCACGCTGGGTGCGCTGCTGGGGTTGGACCCAGAGCCGTTTATTGAGCGTGAAAAACACAGCACCATCAAGCCGATTTGGGACTTGTGGCGCTCGGTGACACAAGACTTCTTTGCCACCGCCAGCTTTGCGGTGGTGGCCAATGAAACCTACACCCGCGGCATCAAACATTTTTTGCAAGACGAGCTGGGCCTGCCCTGCAATTTTGCGATGGCCCGCAAACCCGGCGAGAAGACCGACAACGACGCGGTGCGCCAGTTGGTCAAAGATAAAACCCCGCTGGTGCTGTATGGCAGCTACAACGAGCGCATCTACCTGGCGGAATGCGGTGGTGGCCAGATGATGAAGGCCACCTTCATCCCCGCGTCATTCCCATTGCCCATCATCCGGCGCCACACCGGCACACCGTTCATGGGTTATGCCGGCGCCACCTACCTGGTGCAGGAGTTTTGCAACGCGCTGTTTGATGCGCTGTTCCACATCTTGCCGCTGGGTACTGAGCTGGACAAGGTGGACGCCACACCGGCGCGTTTGCAAGCCGAAGCGCCAAAACCTTGGGACGACGCCGCGCAAGCGCTGCTGAACGAGTTGGTCAGCACCGAGCCGGTGCTGGTGCAAATTTCAGCCGCTAAACGCCTGCGCGACCGCGCCGAGCGCGACGCCCGCAGCGCCGGTGAAGACCGCATCACCGCTGACCGCGTGGCCCGCGCCCGAGACGCAATCCATCAAGGGGTGCCGGCATGACGCTGCTGCACCTCCTCACGCTTGCCTTGACTTGCCGCAATGCAAGCCAAGCCAACCTTGCCGCGCGGGTGCAGCGCGGTAGCGGCCGCCTTTCCAGTGTGGGCCTTGCGGCCGGTGCTGGTCGGGTTGCCACAGGCGGCCGCAAGGCCTTCACGGGCCGCGAGGCCAATTGACAAAGAAAGCATGAAATGGCAAACGACCGACAAGGCTCGCTGTCCGGCTTGACCGAGCAGGAGGCAAGAGAATTTCACGGCATATTCGTGAGCAGTTTCATCGGGTTCACCGTGGTGGCAATCATTGCCCACGTCCTGGTGTGGAACTGGCGCCCCTGGCTGTAGCCAGCCGCAACGACCCGCGTTTTAGCTGCTCAACAAGGAGCAAATCATGGCTGCTTCAACACTGAAGACTGTTGTAGATCACCCCGTTGGCGGCGCGCTGTCGCCGGTGGTGTTCTGCACCGGCTTTGCTGTGTTTCTGGTGATCGCCCTCGTCGCCCAGATGCTGACCATGCGGTGGCGGACCTGGTTGCCAGGCGCTGAGGGAGAGGGTTCATTGATCGGCGGCGTCAAGTCGGCGGTTTACACCTTCATGTCTTACATCCCCTAGGAGGAACCACACCATGTGGAGACTTTGGCTTTTGTTTGATCCGCGTCGCCTGTTGGTGGCGCTGGGCGCCTTTCTGTTTGGTTTGGCGATTCTGATTCACTTCATTCTGCTGAGCACAGACAAGTTCAACTGGCTCGACGGTGTGAAGAAGCCCAAGACGGCCGCCGTGCAAATGGAGCCGCTGCAACAACCCAAGGCCTGACGGCCGGCGGTTGCCAAGACTGCCGCACGACAGCTGCGACAACGCAGCATGATGGCGCAGCACAACGTGACCACCAGGCCCCTCCGGCCTGGTCGGTTGCCACGCATTCGCAAGACCGGCACCACGGCCCTCACCGGCCCGTGTGCCCGCAAACCAGGAGCCGCTGATGGCGATGCTCAGCTTTGAGAAAAAATACCGCGTGCGCGGCGGCACCCTGGTGGGGGGCGACCTGTTCGACTTCTGGGTCGGGCCGTTTTACGTCGGCTTCTTTGGTGTCACCAGCGTATTTTTTGCAGTACTGGGCACCCTGCTGATCGTCTGGGGCGCTGCATTGGGGCCCACCTGGAACATTTGGCAAATCAACATTGCGCCACCTGATCTGAGCTACGGCCTGCGCCTGGCGCCATTGGCTGAGGGCGGGCTGTGGCAAATCATCTCCATTTGCGCACTGGCCTCGTTTGTGTCGTGGGCGCTGCGCGAGGTTGAAATCTGCCGCAAGCTGGGCATGGGCTTGCATGTGCCGATTGCCTTTGGCTTTGCCATCTTGGCTTATTTCACGCTGGTGTTCATTCGCCCGGTGTTGCTGGGTGCCTGGGGCCATGGCTTCCCGTACGGAATCATGAGCCACCTGGACTGGGTGTCCAACACCGGCTACCAGTACCTGCACTTTCACTACAACCCGGCGCACATGATCGCCATCAGCTTTTTCTTCACCACCACGTTTGCGCTGTCGCTGCATGGCGGTTTGATTTTGGCGATGACCAACCCGGCCAAGGGTGAACCGGTCAAAACGCCGGAGCATGAAAACACCTTTTTTCGCGACACGATCGGTTATTCGATCGGCTCGCTGGGCATCCACCGGTTGGGGCTGTTTTTGGCGCTGTCGGCGGTGTTCTGGAGTGCGGTGTGCATCGTCATCAGCGGCCCGTTCTGGACCCGTGGCTGGCCTGAATGGTGGGGTTGGTGGCTCAGTCTTCCCGTGTGGAGATAACACCCATCCGCAGCGCCTTCGGCGGCGAATTTTTGAGTGAGGAGCCAAGCCATGGCTGAATATCAGAACATCTTTACCCGGGTGCAAGTGCATGGCCCGTCTTACCCCGGTGTACCGCTGCCACCCGGCAATGAGCCCCGTGTTGGCCCGCCGCTGCATGTGCATTTGCTGGGTCGCTTTGGGGACGCGCAGTTAGGCCCCATCTACCTGGGCTGGCTGGGCATCCTGTCGCTGGTGTGCGGTTTCATCGCCTTCGAGATCATCGGCCTCAACATGCTGGCGCAGGTCAACTGGGACCCGATCCAGTTTGTGCGGCAATTGTTCTGGCTGGCGCTGGAGCCACCGGCTTACGAGTACGGTTTGCGCATCCCGCCATTGGCCAAAGGCGGCTGGTGGTTGATGGCAGGCATGTTCTTGACCGCATCGCTGCTGCTGTGGTGGACCCGCATGTACCGCCGGTCAGTGCAATTGGGCATTGGCACCCATGTGCCCTGGGCCTTTGCTGCGGCCATTTGGTTGTTCTTGGTGCTGGGCTTCATCCGTCCGCTGATGTTGGGGCATTGGAGTGAGGCAGTGCCGTTTGGCATCTTCCCGCACCTGGACTGGACGGCCGCGTTCTCGCTGCGTTATGGCAACCTGTTCTACAACCCCTTCCATATGTTGTCGATTGCGTTTTTGTACGGATCGGCGCTGATTTTTGCGATGCATGGCGCCACCATCCTGGCCGTGACCCGCTTTGGCGGTGAGCGCGAGATTGAGCAAATTTATGACCGGGGCACCGCATCAGAGCGTGCCGCGCTGTTCTGGCGCTGGACCATGGGCTTCAACGCATCGATGGAGTCCATCCACCGCTGGGGCTGGTGGTTTGCGGTGCTGTGCCCACTGACCGGCGGCATTGGCATCTTGCTCACCGGCACCGCAGTGGACAACTGGTATTTGTGGGCGGTGCAGCACGGCGTGGCACCCAGCTACCCAGCGGCCTACCCCGTCAGCATTGATCCCGCGCTCACGCTGCCCGCCAAATGAGCATGCCAACCAAGCACGCCATCTGCCCGGCCCCACAAGACCACAAGGTGACCCGCATGAAGCGTATCCACACGGCCTTGCTCGCCACGCTGTTGGGCAGTGCGCTGCTTACCGGCTGCGAACGCCCGAACATGGAATCCAGCCAGATTGGCAACCGCGGTCTGGCCATGGGCCAGGTGGTGAACCCACGCATTGCTGGCCCCATCGCGGCCGCCCAGGTGCTGCCTGCGCCAATTCCCGCGCTGCCCTCACCACCGGGCAGCCCGCTGGCCAAGGCCACTTACCAAAACGTGCAGGTGCTGGGCGATCTGACGGCCACCGAGTTCACCCGCACCATGCTGGCCATCACCGCCTGGGTGGCGCCGCAGCAGGGCTGTGCTTACTGCCATGCCGAGGGTGAGGCACTGTCATCCGACAAGCTTTACACCAAGGTGGTGGCACGCAAGATGTTGCAGATGACCCGCCACATCAACAGCGATTGGACCAACCATGTGGCCGCCACCGGCCCCACTGGTGCTGGCGGTGTCACCTGCTACACCTGCCACCGCGGTGCGCCAGTGCCCGCCAAGATCTGGTTCACTGACCCCGGTCCCAAACAATCGGGTGGCACCACCACCCAATCCAACGGGCAAAACCACCCTTCAGTGGCGGCGGCTTACAGCTCGCTGGGTCTGGACCCACTCACGCCCTACTTGTTGGGCGCTGAGCCCATCCGTGCCGCCAGCACCACCGCGCTGCCGGGCAAAGGGGATGAACGCAACCCGGCCGGCATCCGCCAGACCGAGAACACCTTTGCGCTGATGATGCACATGAGCACATCGCTGGGGGTCAATTGCACCTTCTGCCACAACACCCGGTCCCATGCTGAATGGGCGGGCAGCCCGCCGCAGCGCACCACTGCGTTTTATGGCATCCGCATGGCGCGTGATTTGAACAACGCCTACATGCTGCCGCTGACTGGCACCTTCCCGGCCAACCGCTTGGGCCCCACCGGTGATGTGGCCAAGATCAGCTGCGCCACCTGCCACCAGGCTTTGAACAAACCACTCAACGGTGCGCAATTGGCCAAAGACCATGCTGCAGCGCTGGGTGTGCCAAGCGCCGCTGCGGCTGCGGTGCCGTTGGTTGCCACCATGGCCGACGGCCTGCCTGGCAAGGTCATGTTTGACGTGGGCAAAACTGACCTGGGCGCTGAATTTGCCAAAGTGATTGCAGCCGCATCTGCTGCACTCAGAGCCGACCCCACGCTCAAATTGGTGCTGTCGGGCTTTGCTGACAAATCTGGTGACGCCGACAAAAACCTGGAACTGGCCAAACAGCGCGCATTTGCGGTGCGCGATGCGCTGACATCCAGTGGCGTGGCTGAAGACCGCATCCAGCTCAAAAAGCCGGAGTTTGTGGTGGGTGGCAGTGCCGCCGACGCCCGCCGGGTGGACATCAGCCTGGCGTCCTGACCGGCTTCTACCGGTAACCACAACAGCACGGCCAGCGACTGCAAGCGCAGCACAGCCACCACAACACCGCCACCGCACGGGCCAAGTGATGGAGATTCTGCTGGCCCAACCCCGTGGTTTTTGCGCCGGTGTGGTGCGGGCCATTGCGGTGGTCGAGCAAGCCCTGGCGCTGTATGGCGCGCCGGTGTATGTGTTTCACGAGATCGTGCACAACGGCCATGTGGTACAGGCGCTGCGTGCGCAAGGCGCCGTGTTTGTTGACCGCATTGCCGACGTGCCGCTGCAGGCAGTGCTGATCTTCAGCGCCCATGGCGTGGCCGACAGCGTGGTGGCAGAGGCCCGCACCCGCCAACTGCGGGTGATTGATGGCACCTGCCCGCTGGTGGCCAAGGTGCATGCCCAGGCGCGGCGTTATGCCGCGCAAGGCCGCACCGTGCTGGTCATCGGCCACTCCAACCATGACGAGGTGGTGGGGCTGCTGGGTGTCATCCATGGCCCAGCTCATGTGCTGCCCACGGCGGCGGCCGCGGCCCAGTTGGTGTTGGCAGCCGGCACAGCGCTGGCCTATGTCACCCAAACCACCCTCAGTGTGGACGACACCCGCGACATCATCGCGGTGCTGCAGCAGCGCTTTCCTGGCATACCCGGCCCGGCGCTGGCCGACATTTGCTATGCCACCCAAAACCGCCAATCTGCGGTGCGTGTGATGGCCAGGCAGGTCGACAGGCTGCTGGTGGTGGGGGCGCGCAACAGCAGCAATACCTGCCGCCTGCGTGAGGTGGCCGAGCAGCAGGGTGTGCCCGCCTGGTTGGTGGAAACCGCAGCCGAGATTCACCCCGACTGGCTGGCTGGCGCACGCTGTGTTGGCGTGACCGCCGGTGCCAGCACGCCTGACGCGCTGGTGCAAGGCGTGTGTGACCGGCTGCGCGCACTGGGCACCCGGTCGGTGCGGCAATTGCCTGGCACGCCTGAGCATGTCAGCTTCCGCCTGCCCACCAACCTGCTGGACGCCTGCACCAATTTGAATCCAATCGTGACCAGCAACCGATGAACCCCATCAGCCAGAAAGCCATGCGTGTCTGGGCCAATCTGGGCCCCCGCTTTTTGCCATTTGCCGACGCAGCAAGCGCCCAGTTACCCCTCAGCCAGTTGCTGCGTTTGTCCTTGTTTCAGGTGTCGGTGGGCATGGCCATGGTGCTGCTGGTGGGCACCCTGAACCGGGTCATGATTGTGGAGCTGGGGGTGCCGGCGTCACTGGTGGCGGTGATGATCTCGATGCCAGTGTTGTTTGCGCCGTTTCGGGCGCTGATCGGGTTCCGCTCAGACACCCACCGCTCGGCGCTGGGCTGGCGCCGTGTGCCCTACATCTGGAAGGGCACGATGGTGCAATTTGGTGGTCTGGCCATCATGCCGTTTGCATTGCTGGTGTTGTCGGGCGGTGGCAATGCCGCCGCCTGGCCGGCGTGGGTGGGCCATGCCGGTGCTGGCCTGGCGTTTTTGCTGGTGGGTGCCGGCCTGCACACCACCCAAACGGCTGGCCTGGCGCTGGCCACTGACCTGGCGCCGGTGGAATCCCAGCCCAAGGTGGTGGGCTTGATGTACGTGATGTTGTTGCTGGGCACCATCGTCAGCGCGCTGGTGTTTGGCGCCATGCTGCAGGACTTCAGCCCCGGCCGCCTGGTGCAGGTGATCCAGGGTGCAGCAGTGGCCACCATCGTGCTCAACATGGTGGCCTTGTGGAAACAAGAAACCCGCCGGCCCCGGCGCACTGCTGTTGAGGCAGGGCCAGTGATGACCTTCCGCCAATCCTGGGGCAGCTTTGCTGAGGGTGACCAGGCTTTGCGCCGCTTAGCTGCAGTGGGCCTGGGCACCATGGCGTTCAGCATGCAAGACGTGTTGCTGGAGCCGTATGGCGGCCAAGTGCTGCAGTTGAGCGTGAGCGCCACCACCACCCTCACTGCCACGCTGGCGCTGGGCGGCTTGTTGGGATTTTGGCTGGCCTCACGCGTGCTGGGCAAAGGGGCTGACCCGTTTCGCATTGCCGCCTGGGGCGTGGCGGTGGGAGTGCTGGCGTTTTTGGCGGTGATCTTTGCCGCCTCGTTCCAATCGTCGCCGCTGTTTGGCCTGGGGGTGTTGCTGATCGGTTTTGGTGGTGGCCTATTTGGCCACGGCACCCTGACCGCCACCATGAACCTGGCCCCAAAAGACCAAGCCGGCCTGGCGCTGGGCGCCTGGGGTGCTGTGCAGGCCTCAGCGGCCGGCATGGCCGTGGCACTGGGCGGCATCCTGCATGACGTGATTGCCGGCCTGGCTGCGCGCCAACTGCTGGGCGCCAGCTTGCATGGCCATGCCACCGGCTACATCGCGGTCTACAGCATTGAGGTGCTGCTGCTGCTGGCCACCCTGCTGGCCATGGCGCCGTTGATGCGCCAACCGCAACAGTTGGCGGCTGCGTCACGTTAGCCTGTGCGCTGGTTAGCCAGTTAGCCCGTCAGCCCGTTAGCCCGTTAGCCGGTCAGCGGGTCGGCTGATTGGCCCGTTTTCCTGTTCACCAGCACCACACTGGCTGGCGCAAAAAAACAAAGGGCTGGGGTCGCATGACCCCAGCCCTTGCCAACCCTGGACAAGCCAGGGCCTCTTACTGCTTGACCGGTGGTGCCGTTGCCAGCACCGATGGTGCGTCGGCCGCAGCCACTCTGCCGTCCGTCGACGGTGTGGTCATCGATGTTTTGGCCGGTGCAATGGCCGCTGCCACTTTGGCCTTGCCGCTGTAGTAGGCCGGGTACCAAGTGGTGTTGGTCAGGATGGCGGTGTGAACCGCCAATGCGATCACGGCCACCCCGCCCAGGAACAGCGGCAATCCCACCGTGGGTTTGACCACCAGCCAGATTTTTCCTTGGTTCATGGTGTCATCCCCTCAATGCAGCCAAGGCGTGTAGATGTACGCCAGCAAATGGGCCAGCGCGGCAATAAAGCCAAACAAACGCGTGCCCTCGATCACATGCCGATGCAGTTCTTCGGATTCCGCCAAGGTCAGGCCAGTTGGCCACACCTTGTTTGGGTCAATCTCCATGGTCTTGCTCCTTCTCAGTGACTGGATCACTCTCGTGCTGGTCCCGCACGTGGGCTGGGCGTGGCTTCTGCGGCCACGTGTCTTGTCTCAATACCTCTCTGTCGTTTTGCGCTTGTTTGTGTCTATTTTTATTGACACTTGACAGTGTTAGTTTAACTTGACAGTCAGGTCGGATCAACAGTGCCGGGGTGCAAATCAGCAGCGCCGATCTGCGGGCTGGCCGGCGCACGGGCGTGTGAACGCATGCCCCACTGCCACAACGCCGCCGTCGGCAGGGGCAGCACCAGCAGCCAATGCTCCAACGCACCCAATGCCAACATGGTGCCGGCCAAGGCCAGGCCGGCGGTCTCAAACGGGCTGATGGCCACTGTCAACAAATGCCACCACACCAGGATGGCGGCACCCGTTCCCACCGTCACCGAAACCGGGAACAGCACATTCATTGGCGCGCGTTTGAAATAAGTGCCCATGTACCTCAGGTGCGGCGGTAAAAAGCCTTCACCCAGGTTGCGCACACCAAGAAAGATATTGAGCTTGGCGCTTTGGCGCATGGCCCACAGCACCATAAAAGTCCACAGCCCCACCCGGTTGGCACCATTGCCCACGCAGGCCACCACGGCAAGGGCCAGCACGATCAGCGCCAGCTCATGCCACAGCACCGCTTGCAGCGCAAACCCGGCGCGGCGCCAGCCGGTGGCACCTAACGGCAAGGCCGTGCGGCGTGGGCCGGTGACCACACCCAGCAAAAACGCCACCTCTTGCCAGGCCCACACCAACAGGGCGCAGGTGAAGGCGCAATACGCCCCCGCCACGCTGGTGTCGTTGCGGGTGTGGACCAGCGCCCACAACGCCGCGCCCAGCAACACGGTGGCGGCTTGCAGCGTGCGCGGAAAGGTGCGCGACGGCAGGCCATCCAGGTACAAGATCACGCCCGTGCTGAACCACCACACAAACAGGGTGTAGACCACCGGCAGGACCAGGTCTTGACTCATGACCGTGCGCCAGTCACAACGTTGTGCCGGTCATCGCGTTGCACCAGTCAAAGCAGTGCGCCGCCCACAACACAGCGCGTGGCACGGCAAGCACCATCACCAGGCCGGCACCATGTGGATGGTTTTTGGCAGCGCGTGGCGTTTGGTGGGCATCAGGTAGAGGCGCACAAACGTGCCCAACGCCGCCACCGCGCAGCCGGCCTGGGTGAGGCGGCCCAAGATGCCACCACGCGCTTTGGCCGCGTCCACCTTGGCCTGCAACACACACAGGCGCTTGAGGCCGGCACGAAATGCCGGGTTGTCGGTGTCCAGCGTCAGTGGAAAAACCTGGGTGGAAATTTGGCTGGTGATGCGGAACACCTCGTAGTCGTATTCGTCTGCATCCAGACCCATGGCGTTGTGCATCTCGGGCCGGTTGTGGTCACGCACAAACATGGTGGCGTACACCGCCACCAAGAAGAAACGGATCCACAAGGTGTTGAGCCCGGTCAGCAGTTTTGGGTTGGCGCGCATGATCAGCGCAAACGATTCACCGTGGCGGAATTCGTCATTGCACCAGCGCTCAAACCAGCGAAAGATGGGGTGAAAACGCAACTCGGGGTGGCGCTCAAGTTGGCGAAAGATGGCGATGTAGCGGGCGTAGCCAATCTTCTCGGACAGGTAGGTGGCGTAAAAAATGTACTTGGGCTTGAAATAGGTTTGCGCCTTGGTGCGCTTGAGCTGCTGCAGGTCTACCCCCAGGCCGTAGTCCTTGAGCGCACTGTTGATGAAACCGGCATGGCGCGATTCATCCCGCGTCATGAAGGTCATCAACTGTTTGATGTCGGGGTTGGTGACGTTTTTGCGGATCTCGTTGTAGAGCACGCAGCCTGAAAACTCACTGGTCAATGAGCTGACCAAAAAATCCAGAAACTCTTGTTTCAGTGCCGGCGGCAGCTCGCGAATTTCACTCTTGAACGCCTCGTCGCGCTGAAAGTGGTCATGGTTGTTGTCGCCTTCGTACTCGGCCATCACCGTGTCCCACTCGGCCCGCACCGACGAAATGTCCAGCTTGTCCATGGCCGCAAAGTCGGTGGTGTAAAACCGCGGTGTCAGCAGTGATTCGGCCCGGGCGCGGGCGGTGGCCGCTTCTGGGCTGTCGATGGTGGAGGTGGCGTCCATGGGGTGTCCTGCAAGTGTGTTGGGGAGGCAAGCCGCTGTTGCCAATCTCAGCGGCTGGGCCGGGGTGCGGCCAGCAACTGGGCAAAGACTGCAGCGTTGGTGGGCCCGAAGGACTCCAGTGCCAGGCGCTGCTGGGTGGCCGGGTCTTCCAGCGTCAAGCGGCCGTCCGCATGGGCCACCAGGTGGAAGGGCGTTGCAGCCCCCACACCGGCACTGCGGCGTGCGCGCACCAGGGCGCGCAAGGCGCCGCGCAAAAAGCCACCCTCGCCCGCAGCAATGGTCTGCACCACCACCGGCGCGGCGCCGCCAGCGTCAATCACCCGGATGCTGCCGTCGGGTGCATCTTCAAAGCGCAACTGGCGTTCGGCCACGGTGGCGGCCTGGCTGCGGGTGCTGATATCGACACCGCTGATGCGCACGGTGGCAACCGCCAACAGAACGCCGCCAACCAGCAGCACGGCGGCCAGCAGCAGGCCGCGCGGCAATTGGATGTTGTGGGTATGGGTGGCCATGGTGGCTTGGGCTGATGACGTGGCGTTGTGGCGGGTTCTGCGGTCAAGCCGCGCGGGCCATAGCGGCCTGGGCTTGCTTGCCCAAACCGGGCCGGGCGTGGTGCGCAACAGGCACCACAGCACGCACCGGTTGTTGCGCTGATTGGGCCAGCGCATCACCCAACAGCTTGGCCACCTGGGCGGCATTGGGCAGCGCACACAACATGGGCTCGGTGCGGTTAAAGCGCCCTGGCCGCACATGCGGCCACAGGTGCAGGTAGCCAATGCGGTCATCGGTGTGCAGCACCAGCGCCACATCACCTGC
Source organism: Betaproteobacteria bacterium (assembly GCA_043759535.1). Lineage (GTDB taxonomy): Bacteria > Pseudomonadota > Gammaproteobacteria > Burkholderiales > Burkholderiaceae_C > Pseudaquabacterium. The sequence goes on from JAYVLI010000002.1 coordinate 27,355, forward strand.
ACCGTTAGGCTGGCTGTTCAGGCGGACGGTGTCAATGCGGCGCAGCGGCAGGTTAAAGGTCACCGTCAACACAATGCCCACCCGCAACACGACACGTTTGTCCGTCAGCGTGTAGACGGTGTTGCGCGCCACCAGCCAGGCCAGCCCGGCGATGAAGCCCAGCGCCAGTGCGGCCAGCGGCACCGTCCACAACAGGGTGGCCAGCGCGCTGGTGGCGCCGCCGCCATCCAGCAGCGTGGCGGCACCCCGCCACAGGATCAACACACAGAAGTACAGCGCAAACCAGCGCCAGTAAAAACCGTGGCGGGCCAGCAGCCGCCAGTCAGGTGCGCCACGCCATAGCAGGTGCTCACCCGCCGGCAGCGGCGCAGGCAGGCCGGGCTCGGCTTCGTCGTCGTGTTCAGACACAGCCATGTTGCGGCTCACAGCAGCGGCTCCTGGCGGGCGGGGGTGGCATACAGCGTGCCGGCACCGTAATAGGCCATCACCCGTTCTTCTTCCAGCCGTGTGATTTGCGCGGACTTGGCAATGCCGGGCACGTCCACAAATTGGGCCCCCAGGATGGACTGCACCCGCACCTGGCGGCTGGTGACGCGGGCAAAGTTCATCGGCAGCAACACGGTGCGCTTGCCACCAGCGGTGGCCACGTCAATCTCGATGTAGCGAAAGATGGCTTCTGAGCGGTCTACCCACAAATCCACCACCGTGCCGCCCACCTGGCCATCTGCGCCCAACACTTGCATGCCGCGTGGGTCGGGGTCATTGCTGGACACGTCATAACCTTCGGCCACACGCAGTGGCACCAGGCGCAACTGGCCCTCAAAAGTCATGTCGGGCACGTCCTCGCGCATGGCATAGGCACCGGGGCCCACACCGGCCAGCATGGGGTTGCCAGACGGGCTGATGGGCGAGCCAGGAATGCGTGAAGTGGGCTCGGCGCCGGTCAAGGTCTGGCGGGCCGAGTTGGGGCCGGGTGCGGTCCAGACATCACCGTTTTGCAGGGTGTAGGTCTTGGGCGTGGGGATGCCTGGGAAGCCCTCGATCACCGCCCGGCCACCACGGCCATCCCGCTCCAGCGGATAGCCCTCGCGTTTGCTTTCCTGGTGCAGGTAATACACCAGACCGGCAAAAAACACCCAAAACATGTAGAGCACGATTTGGGCAACGTCGATGTTGGCAGTGATGGCACCGGGGGACATGGGCTTTCTCCTTCTTGACTCTTTGAAATGGCTGGACGCGCAACTGCGGCGTTAGCCGGGAAACTCTGCAAGGCCGAACCGGGTGGCGCCCGGCCGGCTTTCGGTGTCAACACTGCGGCGGCGCACCAGCGGGCCCAGCGCCACCAGGGTGGCAAACAGCAAGGCAATCTCGATTTGGTAGACCACCGAATAACCGGTGGATGGGCCGGACGCCGCATCCCCCAACCAACCCCGGCTGGCCAGCGCGGTGATGCCATCACGCAGCGCACCGCCAGAGGCAATGGCCAGGCCGGCGGCGCTGGCCTGCACCGCTCCCCAAGCACCCAGTGCCATGCCGTTGTCCAGCGAATGGCCGCGGCTGGGCGCCTGGCTTGACCCCAGTCCAATGACCTCGGTCAATGTGGCCACGCTGAACAGGCCACCACCCAAACCGATCAACACCGCGCCGGCACAGAACAACAGCTTGGAGCCCAGTGGCTCCGAGAAGATCACGGCCACAAACGCCAGCACACCAATCAACACACCTTTCGCAGCCAGCCGCATCGGGTCAACACCGGCATGCAATTGGCGGGCAGCGCTTGAAAACGCGGCCAACGCACCCACCGCCGTGAAGGCCGTCAACAGCGATGTGGTGCCCACGTCCAGCCCCAGCACCTGGCCGCCGTACGGCTCCAGCAAGATGTCTTGCATGCTGAAGGCCGCCGTGCCCAGGCCCACCGCCCACAGCAGGCGCCGGGCTTTGGCGATGGCCGTGAAAGCGCGCCAGGCGTCAACAAACCGGGGTGCTGTTGCTTCTTCTGCGGTTTGCGCGCTGCGCGAGCGGCGCGGCTCTTGTTTCCACAGTGCAATGCCGTTGAGCAGCATGGTGACCACTGCTGCGCCCTGCACCACCTGCACCAGCCGGGTGGGGCTGAAGATTTGCAACAACAGGCTGAACGCCAGCGCGCTGACCAAGGTGCCCAGCAACAGCGACACATACAACAGCGCCACCACACGCGGCCGGCTGTGCGCCGGTGCCAAATCGGTGGCCAGCGCCAGGCCGGCAGTTTGGGTGGTGTGCAGGCCGGCGCCCAACAGCAAAAAGCCGAGGGCCGCACCGGCATGGCCAACCCAGGCCGGGCCGTCACCCTCACCGGTGAGCACCAACATCGAAAACGGCACGATGGCCAGGCCACCAAACTGCATCAACGAGCCGAACCAGATGTAGGGCACGCGCCGCCAGCCCAGCACCGACCGGTGGTGGTCACTGCGGTGGCCCACCAGCGCACGCAAGGGCGCAAAAATGATGGGCAGCGCCACCATCAGCGCCACCAGCCAGGCCGGCACTTGCAGCTCCACGATCATCACCCGGTTCAAGGTGCCGTTGAGCAGCGCCAGCGCCATGCCCACCGAGACTTGGAACAAGGACAAGCGCAGCAGGCGGCCCAGCGGCAGGGTGGTGCTGGCGGCGTCGGCAAAGGGCAAGAAGCGTGGGCCAATGCGCGTCCAGCTACGGATGGCGCGTTGTTGCAGGCGCTGCGCAAACGTGATGCGCATGGTCATACCGCAGACCCCGGGCACAACCACTGCAAAGCCTGCGACTTGTAAAAGCCGCTGGACACACGCTGGGTTTTGCCGGTGTGCCAATGCTGCAAAACAGCATCTGTTGAGCGCATGGAGGCCAGCCGGTCCGCCGCCATCGGGTTGAGCCAGGGTGCCCTGTCACCGCGCGGAAACAAGCGCCCCAGCGAGATCATCGCGGCCAGCAGCGGGGTGCTGGGCGCAAAGGTGAAATTGATCGAGCCTGAGGTACGCTCAGCCAGGCGCGAGAGCGCGGCCACCGCGTCATCGGTGGCGTAGTGGATGATGGAATCCATCGCCACCACATGGTCAAACTGGCCCAGCGCGGGGTCCAGCATGTCGCCGCTGCGCAGGTCCACCGAGCCGCCACCGGTGATGGTGGGCAGGCGTTCACGCGCCAGATTCACCAACGTGGGCGACAGGTCAATGGCCACCACGCTGGCCCCACGGCGGGCCGCTTCTACAGCCAGCGCACCGGTGCCGCAGCCGGCATCCAGCACCCGTTGGCCGCTCAGGTCAGCCGGTAGCCAGGACAACAAGGTGTTGCGCATTTCGTTGCGCCCAGCCCGCACGGTGGCGCGGATGCGGCCCACCGGGGCGTCACTGGTCAGCCTTGCCCAGGCCGTGGCGGCAGTGCGGTCAAAGTAATGCTCGATCTCGCCGCGGCGGGTGGTGTAGGTGGTGCTGTCCATGCTGCTTGTCTGCGGTCGCGTTGCTGGTGCTGCGGCAAGTTCAATCAAAGCCCAACAGGTCAAAGATGTCGCGGTCTTTCATCGGCACGCAGTTGTAGGGCTCACCGCCCAACCACAGGCTGGCGGCCAGGCGCATGTATTCCTTTTGCACCGCCTCCAGTTCAGGGGAATATTCCATTTCAAACAGGGTGCTTTTCTTCAGCCGGCTGCGCCGGATCACGTCCAGGTCCGGGAAATGCGCGGCCAGCTTGAGGCCGATCTTGTTGTTGTATTTGTCGATCTGGTCGGTGGCGGCACTGCGGTTGGCAATCACACCGCCCAGCCGCACGTTGTAGTTCTTGGCCTTGGCGCCAATGGCTTGCACGATGCGGTTCATCGCAAAGATCGAATCAAAGTCATTCGCGGTGACGATCATGGCGCGGTCCGCGTGCTGCAGTGGTGCGGCAAAACCGCCACACACCACATCGCCCAGCACATCAAAAATCACCACGTCGGTGTCTTCCAGCAGGTGGTGCTCTTTCAGCAGTTTCACCGTCTGGCCCACCACATAACCGCCGCAGCCGGTGCCCGCCGGTGGCCCACCGGCCTCCACACACATCACACCGTTGTAGCCCTCAAACACAAAGTCTTCCACCCGCAATTCTTCGGCGTGGAAGTCCACTGACTCCAGCACGTCAATCACCGTGGGCAGCATCTTCTTCGTGAGGGTGAAGGTGCTGTCGTGTTTGGGGTCACAACCAATCTGCAACACCCGCTTGCCCATCTTGCTGAAAGCCGCCGACAGGTTGCTGGAGGTGGTGCTTTTGCCAATGCCCCCCTTGCCGTAAATCGCAAACACCTTGGCGGTGCCGATCTTGACCGACGGGTCCAGCATGACTTGCTGGCTGCCCTCGCCGTCCAGCTGGATGCGTGGCCCGGCCGGGCGGCTGCCACGCAGAATTTCTGAAGGGGAGATGGTGGTGGTGGTCATGCGGCGGCCCTTTCAACGGCTGTCGTGGTGCTGACGTTTGTATTGACGGCGGGTGGGGCAAACACCCCCTCCATCCGGTCTTCCAGTTCTTCACCGGCACGCCGCAAAGCGTCCAGCGTTTGTGCATCGGGTTGCCAATAATTGCGCTCACTGGCTTCGATCAGGCGATTCGCCACCCGGGCCGACGCGGTGGGGTTGAGCGCGGCCAGACGCTCACGCATGGCGGGGTCCAGCAAGAAGGTTTCGGTCAATTGCTGGTAGACCCAGGGCTGCACTTGGCCAGTGGTGGCTGACCAGCCCATCGCATTGGTCACATGCACCTCGATTTGGCGCACGCCTTCATAGCCATGCGCCAACATGCCCTCATACCACTTGGGGTTGAGCATGCGGGTGCGTGTTTCGAGCGCCACTTGTTCCTTGAGGCTGCGCACCGCGCCGTCGCCCTTGGTTTGGTCGCCGATGTACACCGGTGGCGTCACGCCACCGCGTGCGCGCTTCACCGCCTGTGTGATGCCGCCCAGCGTGTCGAAGTAGTTGTCCACCGTGGTCACACCGAGTTCCACCGAGTCCAGGTTCTGGTAAGTCAGTTCCACATCGGCCAGAGCGCTTTGCAACAGCGCGGTGTGTTGCACCGCCAGGCCCGTGCGGCCGTAGGCAAATCCTTTGCGGCGGCTGTAGGTCTCGGCAATTTCGTCACCACCGCTCCAGCGGCTGCTCTCGATCAGGTTGTTCACGTTGGAGCCGTAAGCGCCTTCGGCGTTGCCGTAGACACGCAACGAAGCCGTCTCCAGCGTGCAGCCGTGCTCGGCCTGGTAGGCCAATGCGTGCTTGCGGATCCAGTTCTGATCGACCGATTCGTCGGCCGACGCGGCCATGAAGGCGGCTTCGGCCAGCATGCGGATCTGCAGCGGCATGAGGTCGCGGAAGATGCCCGAGAGCGTGATCACCACGTCGATGCGCGGGCGGCCCAGCGTGGCCAGGGGAACGAGCGTGGCGCCGGCGATGCGGCCGTAGCTGTCAAAGCGCGGCAACGCGCCCATGAGCGCCATGGCCTGGGCAATCGGTGCGCCTTCGTTCTTGAGGTTGTCGCTTCCCCAGAGCACCATGGCCACCGACTCGGGCAGCTGGTTGGACTCCTGCATGTGGCGCTCTAACAGGCGTTGGGCTTGCTCGGCACCGTCTTTCACGGCAAACGCGCTCGGGATGCGGAACGGGTCGAAGCCGTGCAGGTTGCGCCCGGTGGGCAGCACCTCGGGCGTGCGCAGAATGTCGCCGCCCGGCGCGGGGCGGATGTAGCGGCCGTCCAGCGCACACAGGATGGCGTCGACCTCGGTGTCTTTGGCCAGCATGCGGCCGGCATCGGCCAGGCCGTGCATGGCCAGCAGGGTGGCGTCGTCGCTCTGCATGTGGCCAGCCTTCATGGCGAGCTCCACGCTGAGACCGTCGACCAAGGCACGCACCGAGGCGCGGGGTGGGCGCTGACCCTCCCAGGATTCGCTCATGGCGAGCAGCATGTCCACGCACTCGGATTCGCTGGGCGCCCGGCCGGTGACGTGCAGGCCGCAAGGGATCAGGGTGTATTCGAGTTCCAGCACCTGCTGGGCCAGCATGAACACCTGGCTGTCGGCGTCACCGCCGGGCTCGGCATTCCACACCGGTTCGATCGCCACCAAGTCCAGCGCAGCGGCTTGCGCCTGCAGCATCGTGACGCACTCCACGCGTTCGCGCGAGGCGC
>JAYVLI010000003.1:0-8274 GCA_043759535.1 Betaproteobacteria bacterium
GATGTTGAGCGGGGTCTTGCTGGCGCGGGCGGCGTGGACGCGGGCGATCAGTGCGTCCAGCGCGGGGTCAGTGGTGTCCATCAAAACCGCTCCAACCCCGGAAACGGCAGCAGCCCCTTCTTGACATGCACCCGCCCATATTCAGCACAGCGGTGCAGCGTGGGGATGACCTTGCCGGGGTTGAGCCAACCGGTCGCATCAAACGCACGCTTGACCCCAAACATGGCCTCGCGCTCACCCGGGCTGAACTGCACACACATGCTGCTGAGTTTTTCAACGCCCACGCCGTGTTCACCAGTCACCGTGCCGCCCAGGGCCACGCTGGTCTCCAGGATGTCGGCGCCAAACAGCTCGCAGCGGTGCAGTTGGTCCGGGTCAGCGGCGTCAAACAGGATCAGCGGGTGCAGGTTGCCGTCACCGGCATGGAACACATTGCAGCAGCGCAAGTTGTACTTGATCTCCATTTGGGCAATGGCGATCAGGATATCGGCGAGACGTTTACGCGGGATGGTCGAATCCATGCACATGTAGTCGGGGCTGATGCGGCCTGATGCCGGAAATGCGTTTTTGCGCCCGCTCCAAAAGCGCAGGCGTTGCGCCTCGCTCTCGCTCACCTGCAGCCGGCTGGCGCCGTTGGCTTGCAGCACGGCGGCCATGCGGGTGATCTCTTCGGCCACTTCTTCGGGCGTGCCGTCGCTCTCGCACAGCAAGATGGCCGCAGCGTTCAGGTCGTAGCCGGCATGCACAAAGTCTTCCACCGCTGCGGTCATGGGCTTGTCCATCATCTCCAGTCCGGCCGGGATGATGCCGGCGGCAATGATGGCGGCCACCGCGTCACCGGCGCTGCGGATGTCGTCAAAACTGGCCATGATGCAGCGCGCCAGTTGCGGTTTGGGGCACAGCTTGACGGTCACTTCCATCGTCACGGCCAGCATGCCCTCGCTGCCCACCACCACGGCCAGCAGGTCCAGGCCGGGGGCGTCCAGCGCGTCGCCGCCAAACTCTACCGCCTCGCCCTCCACGGTGAATCCGCGCACCTTGAGCACGTTGTGCAGCGTCAGGCCGTATTTCAGGCAATGCACACCGCCGGAGTTTTCGGCCACGTTGCCACCGATGGTGCAGGCAATCTGGCTGCTGGGGTCAGGTGCGTAATACAGCCCGTGCGGCGCCGCCGCTTCGCTGATGGCCAGGTTGCGCACGCCGCATTGCACCGTGGCCGTGCGGGCCAACACGTCCAGCGTGATGATCTTGTTGAACTTGGCGAGGGACATGGTGACCCCCAGCGGGTGCGGCATGGCGCCACCTGACAAACCGGTGCCGGCGCCGCGTGCCACCACCGGCACACCGAGCTGGTGGCAGGCTTTGAGCACGGCGGCCACTTGGGCCTCAGTCTCGGGCAGGGCCACGGCCAGCGGCAGCGCGCGGTAGGCGGTGAGGCCGTCGCATTCGTACGGCACGGTGTCTTCGTGGCGTACCAGCAGGGCGTGGGCGGGCAGCAGCGGGCCCAGGGCTGTGGCCACCTGGGCCTGGCGGGCGGCGCGCTGGGCGGGGGTGGGCACAGCCGTGTTGGTTGCTGTGGGCAACAGGCCGGTGGTCAGCAGGCTGTTGGGCAAAGGGGCGTTCATGCGAGGTCTCCACACAGGGCGGCGCGCCAGTGCGGGCGCCGCCTACCACTGTAAGCACATTGCCGGCCCCGGCGGGGCTGCTGCGGTCAGAGCGGCTTTGCTCTGGCAGCATGCAATTGGTGGCCAGTGCATCGGGCCAGGCCGGCCCGCACGGCGTCGGGCTAGTTGGCGCTGAACACCGTCAGCACACCGGTATAGCCGTACAGGTGGTGGCGGGCAATCTCACCGCCGGCAAAAAAGCCCACCAGCGGCACATCGCCCAGCGCGCGTTGCAGGATCAGCGCCTCGGCGGACGGCCCGCCAAAGTGCGGCCCACCGCGCCCGGCACACGACACGTAAATGGCGCCGGCAATGCGCGGTGGGGCGGGTTGGTCTGGCGTCCCAGGCCCGGGGTTGTGCCCCGACTGCAGACCGGGCAGCGCCGGCACCGGCAGGTCGGCCTCCAGCTCTTCGCGGATCTCGCTGCAGATGCGCACCAGGTCGCGCCGCGCGGCGGCCACGTCGCGGCGGCAAAAGGTGAGCTGCTGGCCGACCTCGGCCACATCGGCAATGGCCACACCCCCACGTGCCGGGTCAATGCCCACCAGGTGGCGCACCCGGGTGTCGGCGCCAAACTGGCCGCCACGCGCCAGCACCGTGTCGCCGCTGTCGGTCAGGCCCACCAGCGCGCCGCGCAAGGCCGCCATGGCGGCTTGTGGTTGCTGCAGGCTGACCCCCAGCTCGGCCAGCAGCAGGGGCAGCGCCGGCTGTCCGTCCAGTGTGAGCACCAGGTTGCGCTCGGCGCTGGTGACCCGGCGTGCTGGCCCCAGCGGCTGGCAGCCCTGGGTGACACGCGACACCAGGCGCCGGCCCAGCACCGCATCGGCCGCAAAGCCCACGCCAGACAAGCCGCCCTCAAACACACCGTCGGCCAAGTGCAGATGGCGCCCGCGTGAGCCGGTGAGCCCACCAAACAGGTAACCGCTGTGGGTGCGGCCGGCCAGCTCGGTGATCAGCTCGTCCAGGTCGGGCGTGGCCGGGTCGGCATGCACCAGCGCGCTGTGGACCGGGTTGCCAGGCGCATCCACCGGCAGCGGCTGGCGCCCGCTGAAGATCTGGAAGCTGGTCGATGGCAGGTCACACAACATCATCACCAGGGCGGGTTCGTCCAGGTATTCCACGCCGCTGGCCAGCACCCCCACGCCCACATTGCCCACCCAATGCACACCCGGCCAGCGTTGTTGGAGCTCGGCCAGCAGGGTTTCGGCATGGGGCGCCAGGGTGTCGGTGAGGTACAGCAGGCCCAGCGTGGCGGCAAACGGCGGCTGGCGGGTGGCGCGCTGGGCGTCCATCTGCGCAGCGGCCAGCGCCAGCGCCATGTGCGCGTCAGGGTGGGTGGCGTGGGCGGTGATGAAACCAGACATGGGCGGCCGTTCCGATCAAAAAAAGCTCAGCGCGCCGGGCCGGTGCTGCGCTTGGGCGCGGCACGGCGCGCTGCTGGCTTGGCGCTTGTGGGCACTGCAGCGGGCGCTTTGTTGGCGGTGGCTGCGGCGGTGGGTGTGCTGGCGAACGCGCTGGTGGCGGGTTTGCGCGCCGGCTTGCTGGTCGCGCTGGCCGCCGCCTGGGCTGCTGCAGCCGCCGCGCTGTCTTGCACTGCCTTGCTGGCCAGCTCGGTGAATTGTTGGGTCAGCGCACCCCACCACTGCATTGGGTCTACCAGGCCGGGTGGGGTTGCGGCAGTGGGGCCAGGCGCTGCGCTGGGCGCAGCAGGTGCGGCCATGGCTGGTGCGGCGGGCGCAGCAACGGGCGTCTCGGCAGCGGCTGCTGGTGGCATGAACAGGCGAAACGGGTTGGGTGCTGGTGTGCTGCCTGGCGCGGGCACTGGTGCGGCTGCCGGAGCGGGTGCGGATGGGGGTGCGGATGGGGGTGCGGATGCAGCGCTGGGCACCCGCGCTTTCAGCGATTCAGCCAGGTCGCCCAGCGACACGTTCATGGTCTTCAGCGTGCTCAGTGTCATGCGCTGCACCTCCAGCGCCTGGATGCTGGTGGCCAGCAGGCGGGCGTTTTGCTCCAGCCAAAACTGCACGGTTTTCAGCTCCTGGATGCGCTTGTCCAGCTCTTCCGGGTCCAGCGTGGGGGCAATCCACTGGTTCATGCCGGGCAGCGCCGCACCGGCGTTTTTGACCAGGCCCTGCATGAAATCAAAGCCCGGCAGCATGCTGCCAAAGGCGGCGGTGGGGTGGGTCATGGCGTGTCTCCGGTCGGGGCTGTTGTGCTGGGCATGGTAGCCCCAGACGCTGCCGCCGGGCCGGCCAAACCAGCCCACCACGACACGCCGGTGGCCGGCCGGTGGATCAGTTGGTGGGTGGCCGCAGCCGCAACACCCCATCGGCCTGGCTGAAGGGCAACTGGCCCAGCACGTCCATGCCCAGCAGCGGCGATTGCAGCGCCGGCAGCACGGTGACTTGCAGCCGCTGGGCCTGCACACCACCGTCCAGCACCAGGTCGGCACGGGCCGTCCAGCCCTGCACCGTGCCACCTGCGGTGGACGACTGCATGCGCCCCTCGGGCTGCAGGCCGGCCTGCCGGGCCACGGCCAGCGGCAAGGCGCTGTGGGTGGCGCCGGTGTCCACCAAAAACGTCACCGCCACGCCGTTGATGCGGCCCGGCCAGTGGAAATGGCCGTCGGCCGCGCGCCGCAACTCGATCACCCCACCGCGCGCGCTGAAGCGGCTTTGCAGCTGCTGCGCCTGCCAGGCTTGTGCCGCCACAAACACCAGCGTGCCCAGCAGGGCCCAGACGGTGATGTGCTTGAGGGTGCGTGGAAATTCAGCCATGCGGCGACGATGCCATGAATCGGCCCAGGCGCGCCGGGCGCCGGCATGATCGGGGGTCACAACACGCTGCTGGCGCGCGCCGCCGGGCGACACCAAAATTTCAGGAGGACTGGCATGGACTGGACAACAGCGTGCCGTGCGGGCTTGAACGGCCTTGCCGGCTGGGCGATCCGCGACAACAAGGCTGGCACAGCCGGCATCGCGCTGTGCCTTGGCTTGAGCCTGGGCGTGGCGCAGGCGCAGGCGCAGGCGCAGGCCAAAGCCGCGCCCGGCGCGGTTGCAGCGGTACCGGCAGCGCCAGACGCGGCAGCCACGCCAGCGGCCGGCAGCCGCCTGGCTGACATCCCGGCGGAGACCTTCTTCCGCCACCCTGACCTGGGTGAGGCCAAGCTGTCGCCCTCGGGCCGCCACCTGGCAATCACCCTGCAGGTGCGTGAGCGCCTGGCGCTGGCGGTGCTGGACCTGGACGGCCGCGACCCGCCCCGGGTGCTGGTGCGTGATGACAAGGTTGACATCGACACCTTCGACTGGGTCAACGACCAGCGCCTGGTCTTCAGCATCGTCCAGCTGGACGTGGGCAGTGGTGATCAGGATTTCGGGCCCGGCCTGTTCTCGGTCGGCCTGGACGGTGGCAACCCGCGCATGCTGGTGCGGCCGCGCAGCGCATTTGTTGCCAACGTGACCACGCTGGGCGTTGAGCCACTGCACCCCCGGCACCGGTTGCTGGCGGTGCCGGCGGGTGGCCAGGGTGATGAGGTGGTGATCGGGCTCTGGCGTTTTGACCGATTGGGCGACCTGGAGTCAGTGGCGCCCTTGCGCTTGAACGTGCTCACCGGCCGCACCCGGTCACTGGCCGTTGGCATGCCTGACAAGGCCAGGTACTGGCTGTTTGACCCCCAGGGTGAGCCCCGCGTGGCCACTGAGCGCCACCAGGGCATGGTCACCGTGCATTGGCGCGCGCCCGGCAGCAGCAGCTGGCAGGTGCTGTCCCGTCACCCCACACGCAAGCCGCCGTTTGTTCCGCATTCGGTGGATTCGGCGGGCAAGCTGTTTGTGCAGGTGCAAGAGCCCGGCGGTGCGGGGATCGAAGTGCTCAAGCGCTTCGATTTCAAGACCGGCCGGCCTGAAGAGCAGGCGATGGCGCGTGCTCCAGGCTTTGATTTCAGCGGCAGCCTGGTGCATGACGGCGCCAGCACCGAGCGCCACGCCGAGGGCGCGCTGGGCCTGCGGGTGCTCACCGACGCCGAGTCCACCGTCTGGTTCAAGCCGCGCATGGCCAAGCTGCAGCAGGTGGTGGACCAGCGCCTGCCCGGCCGCACCAACCACATCAGCTGCCGGCGCTGCGAGGCCGACGATGCGCTGCTGCTGGTGCAGAGCTGGTCGGACCAGGACCCGGGCCAGACCTGGATCCACAAGCCGGCGGGTGATGTGTGGCAGCGCATCGGGCCGGAGCGTGAGGACGTGGACCCGCGCCGCATGGCCACGCTGGACTTGCACCGCATGCGCGCCCGCGACGGGCTGGAGATCCCGGTCTGGATCACCCTGCCGCGCCTTGCTGCGGGCCAGGCCGGCACATCTGCACCGCGCCCGGCGGTGGTGCTGGTGCACGGTGGGCCCTGGTTGCGTGGGGTGCATTGGCGGTGGTCTGACGAAGCCCAGTTTCTGGCCTCGCGGGGCTATGTGGTGATCGAGCCCGAGTTCCGCGGCAGCACCGGGTATGGCAGCCGGCTGTTCACCGCCGGCATGCGCCAGTGGGGGCTGGCGATGCAGGACGACGTGGCCGATGCGGTGCGCTGGGCCACCGCAAAAGGCTGGGTTGATGCCAAGCGGGTGTGCATTGCGGGTGCCAGCTATGGCGGTTATGCCACGCTGATGGGCCTGGTGCGTGACGCCGACCTGTACCGCTGCGGCATTGCCTGGGCGGCGGTGAGTGACCCGCGCCTGATGTTCAAGTGGTCCGGCAACAATGACCTGAGCGAAGAGAGCCAGCGCTACGACCTGCCTGAGCTGATCGGTGACCCGGTGGCGGACGCCGCCATGCTGGCCGACAGTGCGCCGCTGACCCATGCTGCCCGCATCCGCACCCCGCTGCTGCTGGCGCACGGCCTGCAGGATTGGCGCGTGCCGGTGCAGCACGCGACCCAGCTGCGCGACGCCATGGCTGCTGCCGGCCATGCACCCGAGTGGGTGCTGTACCCGGACGAGGGCCACGGCTGGCTGCGGCCGGCCAACCGATTTGACTTTGCGCGCCGGATGGAGCGCTTCCTGGCCCAGCACTTGAAGTAGCGGTGTTGCGCGGGCCCGGTTACCAACGTGGGGCGCGGCAAGGCTGAGGCGTCAGTCGGCCTGTGTGGGCGCTGCGCTGCCGTCGTCCGGGGCCAGCGGGTCAGCGCCGTCGGCCCAACCCGGCCCTGTCACCCGCTGCTTGATCTCGCCAAACACGCTCAGCCCATCTTTGCCTTTCAGGTCGATGCGCAGGGTGTCGCCAAAGCGCAAGAAGCCGGTCTTGGGCGCACCGTCCTGCAAGGTCTCGCTGGCGCGTTTTTCGGCCAGGTTGTGCCAGCCCTTGGCCGGGCCGGCAGGGCTGACCGGGCCGCTGCTGACGATGCAGCCCGCCCGCACGTTGCGGGTCTTGGCCAGGTGGCTGATCAACTGGCCGAAGTGGGTGTGCATTGCCGGGCCGGTGTCACCCAGGCCCAGCCGCTTGCCGTTGCAACTGGTCTGCAGCGTGGCATGCAGGCGGCCAGCGCGCCAGGCATCACCCAGCTCGTCAGGGGTGACTGCCACCGGGCTGAAGCTGGTGGTGGGCCGGCTTTGCAGCAGGCCCATGCCCAGCCCGCCGCCCGTGGCCAGCTCCGCAGGCACCAGGTGGCGCAGGGTCCAGGTGTTGGCCAACAGCAACAGCCGCACACCGTCCAGCGCCTGCGCCGGGCTGGCGCCCACGCCCACGTCACCGGTGACCACGGCCAGCTCGGCGGCAAAGTCGATGCCCCAGGCCTCGGCGCCCACCCAGACGTCGTCGGCGGGGCCCAGAAAGTCATCACTGCCGCGTTGCGCCAGCCACAGGCTGGTGGGGTTGCTGTCAGGCTGGGGCTGGCCGGCGGCCTGGCGCAGCAGGGCCTGGTGCTGCGGATAGGCCGCGCCGGCGGCGTGCTGGTAGGCCCGCGGCAGCGGTGCCATGCACTGGCGCGCATCAAAGGCAAACGCATGGCGCGCCTTGCCGTGGTTCAGCGTCACGTACAGGTCTTGCAGTTGTGGTGCGATGAAGTTCCAGTCATCCAGCGCCTGCTGCAGCCGGGTGGCGCTGCCGGTGGCGAAATGGGCCAGGCCCAGGTCACGCGAGACGACGGCCAATTGGCCGTCACGCGAGCCGTCTTTGTAGGTGGCGAGTTTCATGGCGCGGGTTGCAGGCGGGCGCGGGGCCGGTTGTGGTGGCAGCATTGTCTGATGCGCGCTTTGACCGCCGTTGACCCGGCGCCCCACGCCCCCATCCCGGCCGCCACAGCACCTGCCCGGCGCCGGCCACGCGCCCGGCCGGCGCTGGTGGTGGTGTTGCTGGTGCTGGCGCTGCATGCGGTCTTGATCACACGCCTGGCGCCGGTGGACACAGTGGGCAACACGCCGGTGGCTGCGTCCAGGCGGCCGGTGGTGATGGTGGTGGTACCGATGCCGATGCCGATGCCGGTGCCGGTGCCGATACAGGCGCCGATACAGGCGCCGATGCAGGTGCCCAGCCCGCCGGCGCCGGCCCGGGTGCCAAGCTTGCCGCCCGCGCTGCACACCCAAACCCCAGCCGCAGCGCCAACCGCAACGCCAGCCGCAGCGGTGCGGGC
>JAYVLI010000004.1:0-5523 GCA_043759535.1 Betaproteobacteria bacterium
CCAGGAAATACAGCATGGTCAAACCTCCCGAAGGACAGGCAAGACGCGCTGAATTCGACATGCGCACCCTAATACGCGGGGTCATTACCAGCCACCGGCTGGCAACGCCCCAAGAAGGGAGGGCCGCAGGCCCGGAATGACATGGAGCAGAACACGCCCGCCCGAGCTGGCGCGATCGCGCAGACCGCTGAACGCCTGCTTTCAGCGCACGCAACGACAGGCCGCAACGCGCCCGAAGCAGCCGCTCAAGTCTGTTTTGGGCTTACGCGCGCCATACCGCAGGCCGCACGCCTGACGCGGTGATCAGCCCGTAAGCCGTGATGCCCAGCGCCACGCCCAAAAAATGGCCCTCGGTGCCCAGCCCGGACCATTGCGCCAGCGCCCAGCCGCCCACCGTGGCAATCAGCAGGCGCGACAGCCCGGCCAGCACCGGGGCGCCCATGCGGCGGGCGCCCATGGACGCAAAGTACATCGCCATGCCCAGGCCAAAACCGCCAAAGGCCGGGCCGGTGTAGCGCAGCGCGCGGGCGGCCATGGCGGTGACGCTGGGCTCGGCGCTGAACAGGCCGGCAAATTTGGACGCAAACAGGCCCACCGTCAAGCCGATCACCGCCGTGACGCTGAAAGCCACCGTGCCGCCCAGCCAAGCGGTGCGGCGGGCGGTGGGCCAATCCCCCGCGCCCACGGTGCGGCCCACCAGCGCGGTGAGTGCTGAGCCCACGCCAAACGCCAGTGGGATGACCAAAAACTCCAGCCGCGCCGCAATGCCGTAGGCCGCCACGGTGACCGGGCCCAGGTGGCGCAACTGGGCGGTGACGATGACGGTGGTGAGGTTGGCCATCAGCGCCAGGCCCGACGCCACTGCGCCCACCGACAAAATTTGCACAAAGAGAGCCCGGGTGGGCCGCTGGCGCCAGGTGGGCAGGAAGCCGGCCTGGCCACGCCGCACCACCTGCAGCATGGCGGCGGCAGCGGCGATGTTGGTCAACGCATACGCCGCACCCACACCGGGCAGGCCCCAGCCAGCGGGCTCAGCCAAGGCCCAGGCCAGCAGTGGCATGGCGGCCCACTGCAACGCCAGCACCCGCGCGGCCAGCGCATGCTGGCCACCACCACGCAACACCGACGCCAAGGTGTTGGTCCACCAGGCCGGCACAGCGCCCAGGCCAAACAGCCACAGCGCGTAGGGCAGGGCGGCTTGCGCGGCAGCCGGCCCGGCCACGGCGCGCAGCAGCGGGCCAGCACCCAGGCTCAAGCCCACCGCAAAAATCAACCCACCTGCGGTGGCAATCAACATGGCGTGCAGCACCAGGGCCGACGCCTGATCGCGCCGCTGCGCGCCCAGCGCCCTGGCCACGGCGGCCACCACACCACCGCCCATGGCGCCGGTGGACATCTGCGCCAGCAGCAGCGCAAACGGCAGCAACACCGCCCAGCCGGCCAGTGCGTCAATGCCCTGGCGTGCGGCCAGCGTGGTCTCCACCAGTTGGGCCACCACCTGCAGCAGCGACAACGCGGTGGTGGGCGCTGCCAGCGCGGCAATCTGGCGCAGCAGCATGCGGGTGCTGGCCGGCGCGTTTGGCGGCTTGATGGGCGGTGTGGCGGCTGGCCTGCCGAATTGGCTGATGGCTGGGCCGACTGACGGGCCGACGGACGGGCTGGGGGTGGGCAAGGGCTGCACGGTGGGTGGTAGGGGCGCTGCACTGGCGACTGTGGCACGGCATGGTGGCTGGCCGCTGTCGCGCAGGCTGCAGGTGATCACGCCCGCCACCGCGTCACATTGGCGTTAGCGGCAGCCGCCGTTTTTAGCGCTGCGGTATCAGGGCCGCTGCCGCACCGGCACCCGGCTGGCCAGCGCTGCAGCTTGGTAGGCGGGCAGAAAACGGCAGCCCATGGCCACCTCGGGTGGCAAGGTCGCACAGCGGCTGGCCAGACTGGTGGGGGTGGGCGCATTGCCACTGTCCACCCAGTCCAGCAAGGCTGGCAGGGCGCTGAGGTAGGCCGCATCGGTCAGGTAGCTGTGGCTGTTGTCGCTGGTGAAGGCCTGCACCAGGTGGCCGGCCGTGCCGGCGCTGGCCATGGTGTCGCGCCAAGTGGATTCCAGCTCCACAAACGCCACCGGGTCGTCTACCGCATGCAGGGCCAGCACCGGCACGGTGATGCGGCCGCTGGGGTCGGTGTCGGCCGCCAGGGTGGCCACGGCGCGGGCATCGGCCCGGTAGCGCAGCACGGCCTGGTTGAGTGCTGCATCGTCGTCAGAGCCGCTGTAGACCACGCCGGTATTGCCAAACGGATTGGCGCCACCGGTGCGCTGCTGCACGGTGTCTTGAAAATGCCAGGTGGCCCAGTTGAGGTGGCCCAGCAGCGATGACTCAGGGATGCGGATGACCGCCAGCAGCGTTTGCAGCTTGCGTTGTTGCGCCGGCGTGCGCAGGGCGGCGGGTTGGCGCAGGCCCAGGCAGGCATCCACCCGGGCGGCCAGCGCGGCATGGGTCAGGGTGCCGCCGGGAGGCAGGCCCATCCACAGCGGGTAGGCCGGTTCATCGGCCTGCGGGTGGTTGCCACACAGGTGTTGGTAGACCACCCGCAAATCCAGCCGGAAGTCGTAGGACCGGGTGCCACCGCCCAGCACACCGCTGGTCAGCAGCACGGCGTCATAAGGTGATTTGCCAGGCGCTGCGGTGCGGCCAAACAGGTCGGCCCCTGTGGCCGCCACGCTGGCGCCCCAGGACTGGCCGTGCAGCACGGTGCGTTTTGGCACGGCGATGTGCTGGACGAAGATTTGGCGCAGGCGTTCGGTGTCCTCGGCCGCTGCACGCACCGCCACACCGCCTTGGCGGTAGGTGGACCCAGCCCAGGCATGGCCGGCGCGCAGCACCACGGCCCAGCGTTGCAGGTCTTGCGCGGTGCGGTCGGCGCGTGGTGTACCCAACTCCGGCCCGCCATGGGCATGCAACACCAACACGCCTGACCAATTGGCAGGCAGGGCCACCAGGTAGTGGGCGCCTGCGGTGTCGGTGCCGGCCAGGCAGCGTGTGCCATTGGGCAGGCCGCCGGGGCAGGGCTGGGCGGATGGCGTTGGCGCAGCCGGGCTGGCCAGGGTTGCGCCGGCTGTGGTGGCGGCTGCTGTTGCGGGAGGTTTGAGCGGGCCGCTGCTGCAGGCCACCAGCAGTCCGGTCAACGTGGCCACGCCAGCCCGGACGATCAGGCCAGGCAGCCCACCGGCCCGGAGGCCCGGCAGCCAGGTGTGCTGGCCCGCGCTCATCGCCCGGCGCCGGCCTTGCGCCGCAGCTTGGTGCCGACCAGCAGCAGCCCGGCCAGCAGCAGCGCAGCCTGCTCTGGCTCAGGCACCGGCGTGGCAAAGCCCAGCTGGGCCGCAGCCACCCGCTGCAGCAGCACCGCATCACCGCTGCGGATGCCCAGGTCAGCAGCGGCTTGTTCGGCCGCGCCCAGGGTTTGCGGGTCCAGCCCGGTGAGGCTGCCAAACAGGGTGAGCGCGCTCAGGTACGAGCCGTATTTGCTGGCGTGGGTGCGGTCCAGCCACCACAAATCCAGCGTGCCGCCGGCCGGCGCCTGGTACACGCCGTTGCCGTCATAAAACCCGCTGCCGGCGGCCAGGCCGGTGTCCACCGCACGCTGGAAGGCGTCCCCCACCGGCACCACGCCGGCAAAGCCGGCATTGGTGGCGGCTTTGCCATAAAACGCGTTGTGCAGGTCGGTGCTCATGCCGGCCAGGGTGGTGTAGTACAGCGTGGCGGCACCACCGGCGCTGCTGGTGTCCACGATGGGCCGGCCGTCAGCGGTGGTTTTGTCGGCGGTGGTGATCTTGTGCGCCTCCACCATGCCGGGCCGTGCCCAGGTCTGCTCCAGATACACCTGGGTGCTGGCGCTGGCAAAGCTGTTGGCGGGGATGCTGCGGGTCAGGCCACAACTGGTGGCGGTCAGCCCGGTGGCGGTGCAGGCGGCCAGGCTGCCGAATAACGCCGTCTCGGTGTAGGCCTGCGCTGCGCCGTTGTGGATGAAACGCTCAAACTGGTCAGCGTAGGCGTTGAAGGTGGCGGGGTTGGCGTTTTTGCCTTTGCCCACCGGCAACGCGGCGTCGCTTTGCTCTTGCAGCACCACTTTGTCCCAGGTTTGGCTGGCCACTTTGCCGCGCAAATCCCAGGTGCTGTTGGCGGTGTTCAAAAACTGGCCGCGCAGTGAGGCGGCGTTGCGGGTGGACAGCGACACGCCGTAGTTGAGGCCGGCCTGGTCGGTCATCTTCTTGAACACCCCCGGCACGCCGCCCCAGGGGTGGGGTTCAAACCAGCCCTGGCCGGCAGTGCCCGCCGGGTAGCTGTTGGTGCCGGCCGGGTTGAGGGCGTTGAAGCCGGCGGTCAGGTCATGCACATTGGCGGCGTTGTAGCCCATCACTGGGTCCACCCGGCCAAAGGTGTAGCTGTTGCCGACAAACAGCACCTCGATGGCGGGGCCGGCTACTTGCGCGGCGGCGGGCAGCGGGGCCAACAAGGGCAGCAACAGCGGCAGCAATCTGGCGGCCAGCGGGATGGTCAGGCGCTTGGGTTTCATGGTCTGTCTCCGGTGTTTTATGGGGTGTGCGGCACGGTAGGTGGGGTGCAGGCAGATGTCAAATACACTGATTCACGCCATTCAAGACGAAAAATGTATGGACTTGCGACAACTGCGCTACTTTTTGGCGGTGGCCGATGCCGGGCACATCACCCGTGCGGCGGCGCAGCTGGGCTTGCAGCAGCCACCCCTCAGCCAGCAGATCAAGGCACTGGAGGCCGAGCTGGGCTTGCTGCTGTTTGAGCGCCACGCACGCGGCGTCAACCTGACCGACGCCGGCCGCCTGCTGCAGGTGGAGGCGCGCCGCCTGCTGCAAGACGCCGCCGCGCTGGCCCAGCGCATGCAAGGCGTGGCGCAGGGGCAGCGCGGCCGGCTGGCGCTGGGTTTCACCAGCTCCGCCGCAGCGCATGCCCTGCTGCCCGCCAGCTTGCGCGCCTGCCGCCAGCAGCACCCTGACATCACGCTGGAGCTGCGTGAGCACAACGCTGCCGAGATCACCGAGGCGCTGCTGGCCGAGCGGCTGCACTGCGGCTTTTTGCGGGTGCCCATCGCCCAGCCAAACAGCCTGGTGTTTGAGACCCTGCTGACCGAGCCGGTGGTGGTGGCGCTGCCCAGTGACCATGCGCTGGTCCGTGCAACGTCACCCGTGCCCGTCGCCGCGCTGCGTGCGCTGGCCATCACCGCGCTGCGCGATGAAAACTTCAT
The DNA here is from genome assembly GCA_043759535.1 of Betaproteobacteria bacterium. GTDB lineage: Bacteria > Pseudomonadota > Gammaproteobacteria > Burkholderiales > Burkholderiaceae_C > Pseudaquabacterium. The sequence continues at coordinate 5,275 of JAYVLI010000004.1, forward strand.
CCTGGTGCGGCGCCCAGGTGCCGCCGGGCTGTACGCCAACCTGCTGGCGCTGTGCGAGGCGCATGGCTTCCAACCCCGCGTGGTGGCTGAGGTACCGCGCATGATGACCAACCTGAACCTGGTGGCGGCCGGTGCTGGCATCTCGGTGGTGCCGGCGTCCATGCAGGGGGTGCATGCCCACGCGGTGGCCTATTGCCCGTTGGCCGACAGCGGCGCGCTGCAGGCGCCCATCACCCTGGTCTGGCGGCG
>JAYVLI010000005.1:0-12277 GCA_043759535.1 Betaproteobacteria bacterium
GGCGGCGGGGGACACGCAGTGGAACAGGGCAGCCCGCCCCTCCGCTCAAGCGCAAGACATCAACCGTCAGCTACCTGGCTGGTCAGAGAAGGTCAGCAACGAGCCCGAAGCCAACAGCCAGGCGCCGCTACCGCGTCAGGCTACTGAACGCGCCTCGCCTCGGCCGAACAGGTTGCTCACGCAGCGGCCACAGATGCCAGCGTGGGCGGCGTCGCTGCCCACGTCGTCGCGCCAATGCCAGCAACGCTCGCACTTGGTGGCGGTGCTGGGCCTGACGTCGATGGACAGGGCCTCGCCCTCCTGCAGCACTGCGGCCGAGGTGATCAGCACGAACTTCAGGTCATCGCCCAGGCTGGCCAGCATGGCATGGGTTTCCGGTGGCGCAGTCACCGTCACATCGGCCTGCAGCGACGAGCCCAGGCCGCCGGCGCTGCGCACGTCTTCGATGGCCTTGTTCACCGCCTCGCGCACGCTGCGGATGACCGTCCATTTGGCCAGCAGCCCGGCGTCGGGCGTGGCCAGCGGCCAGTAGGTCTGCAGGAAGATCGAGCCTTGGCCGGGCGCCACGATGGTCCAGGCCTCTTCGGCCGTGAAGCTCAGGAACGGTGCCATCCAGCGCAGCATGGCCTGGCTGATCTGGTACAGCGCGGTCTGCGCGCTGCGCCGGGCCAGGCTGTCGGGCGCGGTGGTGTAGAGCCGGTCTTTGAGCACGTCCAGCACAAAGGCGCCCAGGTCTTCGGAGCAGTAGACCTGCAGCTTGGCCACCACCGGGTGGAACTCGTAGATCTCGAAATGCGCCAGCACCTCGGCCTGGAACTGCGACGCACGGGCCAGCGCATAGCGGTCGATCTCCAGCATCTGCGCCAACGGCACGCTGTGTTTTGCCGGGTCGAAGTCGCTGGTGTTGGCCAGCAAGAAGCGCAGCGTGTTGCGGATGCGGCGGTAGGCGTCGACCACGCGGGCCAGGATCTTGTCGTCGCCGGCGATGTCGCCCGAATAGTCGCTGGCCGCGACCCACAGCCGGATGATCTCGGCGCCCAGCTTCTGGCTCACCACCTGCGGCTCGATGCCGTTGCCCAGGCTTTTGCTCATCTTGCGGCCCTGGCTGTCCACGGTAAAGCCGTGGGTCAGCAGGCCTCGATAGGGCGCGCGGCCGTGGATGGCGTTGGCCAGCAGCAGCGACGAGTGGAACCAGCCCCGGTGTTGGTCATGGCCTTCCAGGTACAGGTCGGCCTCGGGGCCGTCTTCGTGGTGGCCCAGGCTGGCGGTGGTGCCTTCAGCGGCACTGGCATGCGTGCCACGCAGCACATGCCAGAAGGTGGAGCCCGAGTCGAACCACACCTCCAGGATGTCGGTGCTCTTGGTGTAGTCCTGGGCGTCATCGGCGCCCAGGATCTCTGCAACAGTTGCGCGGCTCCAGGCCTCGATGCCACCGGCCTGCACGGTATCGGCGGCCTGGTCCAGGATGGCCATGGTGCGCGGGTGCAACTCGCCCGTGTCCTTGTGCAAGAAAAACGGGATCGGCACACCCCAGCTGCGCTGGCGGCTGATGCACCAGTCGGGCCGGTTGGCGATCATGTCGCGCAGCCGCGCCCGGCCGTTCTCGGGGTAAAAGCCGGTGTGCTCAATCGCCTCCAGCGCCATCTGGCGCAAGGTTTTTTCGGCCTTGTCCTGGGTGAACACACCCTCACCCGCGTCCATGCGGATAAACCACTGCGCGGCAGCGCGGTAGATCACCGGGGTCTTGTGGCGCCAGCAGTGCGGGTAGCTGTGGCTGATCTGCTCGGTCGCCAGCAACCGGCCGGCGTTGCGCAGCGCCTCGATGACCACCGGCACGGCTTTCCAGATGTTCAAGCCGCCAAACAGCGGGAAGTCGGCCGCGTAGCTGCCGTCACCTTGCACCGGGTTCAGGATGTCGTCCAGCGCCAGCCCGTGGACGCGGCAACTGTTGAAGTCGTCCACGCCGTAAGCCGGTGCGCTGTGGACCAGGCCGGTGCCGTCGTCGGCGGTCGCGTAGTCGGCCAGGTAGACGGGGCTGCGCCGGTCGTAGCCCACATCCACCGCTGCCAGCGGGTGTTTGAACTGCAGGCCGCCCAGCTTCTCGCCCAAGGTGGTGGCCAGCACCGTACCGGCAATGCCGTAACGCGCCAGGCACTTTTCGACCAATGACGCAGCCAGCACCAGCAGGCCACGCTCGGTGTCCACCAGCGCGTAGTCCAGGGCCGGGTTCAGGTTGATCGCCTGGTTGGCGGGGATGGTCCAGGCGGTGGTGGTCCAGATCACCGCAAACGCGTCCTTGTCGAGCTGGTCCAAGCCAAACGCAGCCGCCAGCTTGGTCGGCTCGGCGCACAAAAAGGCCACGTCCAGGGTCTGGCTCTTTTTGTCGGCGTATTCGATCTCGAACTCGGCCAGCGATGACCCACAGTCAAAACACCAATACACCGGCTTCAAACCCCGGTAGACAAAACCACGCTCGATCACCCGCTTGAAGGCGCGGATCTCACCCGCCTCGTTGGCAAAGTCCATCGTGCGGTAAGGCCGGTCCCAATCACCCAGGATGCCCAGGCGTTTGAAGTCAGTGCGCTGCTGGTCAATTTGCGCGGTGGCAAAAGCGCGGCTTTTGGCCTGCATCTCGTCGCGGCTGAGCTTGCGGCCAAACTTTTTCTCGATCGCGTTTTCGATCGGCAGGCCGTGGCAATCCCAGCCCGGCACGTACTGCGCATCAAAGCCGGACAACTGCCGGGCCTTGACGATCATGTCTTTCAGCACCTTGTTGACGGCGTGGCCCATGTGGATCTGGCCGTTGGCGTACGGCGGGCCGTCATGCAGGATGAACTTGGGCGCACCGCAGCGCGCCTCACGCAGTTGCTTGTAGACCCCATCGTCGTGCCACTGTTGCACCCAGCCCGGCTCGCGCTTGGGCAGGTCACCCCGCATCGGGAAGGGGGTGTCGGGCAGGTTGAGGGTGGCGCGGTAGTCCTGCGGTGCGGCCGCTGGGTTGGCGGCGGCGTGGGTGTTCAAGGCGTCGGTCATGGCAGCGTCACGCCGGGGTGGCCGGCGCGCTCGTCAAGGCTTGGTGGTGCGGGGTGCAAGGCGTGCGGCGGTGTGCCGGCAGGCCTGCGCGAAGCAGTGTCAGCGCGGTGAGCGCCTAAATTCGGTCGCGGCTGGTCTGCCGGTGCGTTGCGGCATGCACCGGGGCCGAGCGAGGCGATGAACAAGCCATGCCCCGATTGTAGGGGCCGTCATGCGTGGGGGCCGTCATGCGGCGGCCCTGCGCGCAGTCCGCCCCGGCGCCCGCCGGCCCGGCTGCGGCCTGTTGACGGGGTGCGCCAGCAGGCCACACCAGCCTGTCCGTGCGCACCACACGTCGCTCCTGAATCGAAGCGTGCGCAATTTCACAACCTGCTGCAGCTTCCGTTTTCACATTTACAGATTTAGATGTAATTGCTGTATGGTCTGTTCACTTTCATCATTGGTTGTCTGTGCTGTACGTGTATCGAGCAGGTTGACTGGGGTTCATTTGGACGACCTGTCGGAAATCTTTACAAGTCGGTGCGGATGGCCATGGGCTGGCACGGCAAGCTGTTGATTCATAACAGCGTTCAGCGACGGCACATTCATTGCTAAAAATGAAAGTTCGCGCGAAATCTGGTTGCACAGATAACCAAATAAATCGTGAATTGAAGCTCAATCAATCTACCTTGGCTGGAGTAATTATGAAATCAATCTTGAAATTTGCTGGCGCCGTTGCCTTTGGCCTGTTTGTTGCCGCCGGTTCGGCCATCGCCGCCCCAGCCCTGAATGCAGTGCCGGAACCCGGCTCGTTGGCGCTGGTGGGATTGGCGGTTGCCGGCCTGATCGCTGTTTCACGCAAAGCCAAAAAGTAATTCTTGAAGAAAAGCGATCCGAATATTGTGGTGCGCTTCGGATCGCCCATTTTTACGGTTTCAATAGTTTGACTCAACCCGGTCTGATTTTAAAATTGATTGCTGCTGCTGCAACAGTCAATTTGAAAGTCTGATACGAAAAACGCCGAAGTGACCTTGGCGACTGCAGCTCCAAATTCAGCTTGTGGATTGAACGGCGCCATTGTTTTGGGTTTTTTCGCGGGGTTGGTACTCCGTTGTCCGAATCCTCATCAGTCTTCATGCGGTGACCGCCGCATGCCCACCGAGCCACGCACCAAGCGGCATGCTGCTGCGCCAGCTCCAGTATTCACCGCACGTCAACAAGCACAGGCAGTCGCACCATGAGCACCTTCACTATCCGTGTTACCTCGTCTGCTACCAACACAGCCGGCACCGCCTACGGCCAGCAGCCAGACCTGGGCACGCCCAGTTTTCTGGACATGTACATCACCGGCAGCACGGACCCGTTGGTGCCCAACGGGCAATATGACGCCTATTGCCTGAATCCGCTGATCGACATCAACCTGTCGCCCACCACCTACACCGCTGAAAACTCAGCGGGCACCACTGCGGCTTCGTTTGTGCCCATCGGTTTCAGCGCGCTGTCGCAAACCCAAGTGGACCAGGTCAACTGGTTGTTGTCGCAAAACTTCACTTCTGACGCCAAATACGGCGGCCAGTACAACTTTGGCGAAGTGCAAACCGCCATCTGGAAACTGGTGGGTTTTACCGACGCGCAAATCTCTGGCGCGGGTCTGGACGCTTTCATCACTGACAACAGCCGCAACGTGGTGTCGGCCGCAGATATCAATTTCCTGACCAGCTCGGCCCAAACCGCTGTGGCCAGCGGCCACGGTGTGCTGCCAACCGACGCTTTTTTCTCCACCGTCATTGACCCCGCTGGCAATGTGCAGCCGCTGATCGTGCAGTTGCAAAGCGCCAAGTTGGGCAACTTCGTCTGGTCTGACACCAACGCCAACGGCGTGCAAGACACTGGCGAGGCCGGTGTCGACAAGGTGATCGTGGAGTTGTATGACACCGCCGGCAAGCTGATTGCCACCACCACCAGCGGCGACGACTACAGCACGGCTGCTGTTGAGCATGGTTTCTACCAATTTGCTGGCCTGCATGCCGGTGACTATCAAGTCAAGTTCATCGCGCCGTCTTACAACTTCACCTTGGCCAATGCCGCTGGCAACAGCCAGGACACGGTGGACAGCGACGCAGACGCGCTGACTGGCTTGAGCCATGTGGTGACCCTGGCTGCCGGCCAGTCCAACCAGACGGTGGATGCAGGCCTGGTGGCCAAGCCCGCCAATGCCAGCTTGTCGGGCTATGTTTACGAAGACTTTGGCAACGACGGTGTGCGCGGCGCCGGGGAGCCGGTGCTGGCCGGCGTGACCATCACGCTGACCGGTGTGGACACCCAGGGCAATGCAGTCACGGCCACCACCGCCACCAACGCGCTGGGCTTTTATGCGTTCACCGGCTTGGCTGCCGGCACTTACACCGTCACCGAATCGCAGCCGGCCGCTTACCTGGACGGCAGAGAAACCGCTGGCAGCAGCGGTGGCAACACAGCGGTCAACGATGTCATCAGCAACGTGGTGCTGGCCTCGGGCGACAACAGCATCAACAACAACTTCGGCGAACTGGTGGGTGCGCAAATCCGCGGCACCGTGTATTGCGACGACAACAACAACGGCACCCAGCAAGCCGGTGAGGTGGGCCTGGGCGGCGTCACCATCACCCTGACAGGCACCGACGACCGTGGCAATCCAGTGACCGCCAGCACGGTGACGGCGGCTGATGGCACCTACGCCTTTTTTGTCCTGCGCCCCGGCACCTACAGCGTGGCCGAGCCCGCACAACCCGCCGGCAAGCTGGACGGCATTGACACCGCAGGCCTGTACGGTGGCGGCACGGCCGGCAACGATGTCATCAACAACATCGTGCTGACACAAGGTCTGATCAGCGACAACAACAACTTTGGCGAGATCAAGCCGGCCAGCGTGTCGGGCTTTGTCTACCTGGACGTGGGTGACGACGGTGTCAAAGCCCCGACCGAGGCCGGCATCGCCGGTGTCACGGTCACGTTGACGGGCACCGATGACCGCAGCCAGCCCGTCTCGCTGACCACGGTCACCGGCGCCGACGGCAGCTACAACTTTGGCAATCTGCGCCCGGGCAGCTACACCGTCACCGAGAGCCAACCTGCGGCTTATCTGGACGGCAAAGACACGGCAGGCACCCCTGGCGACGGCGTGGCCAGCAACGACAAGATCAGCAACATCACGCTGAGCTCGGGCGAGAACAGCGTCAACAACAACTTTGGCGAACTGCCCAAGCTCAACAGCATCTCGGGTGTGGTGTTTGAGGACAAGAACAACGACGGCATCAAAGACCCGGCTGAAGCCGGCATTCCAGATGCCACCGTCACGCTGACCGGCACCGACAGTGCCGGCAACCCGGTCAGCCTGACCACCACCACCGGCGCTGACGGCAGCTACAACTTCAACGGCGTGCCGGCTGGCAACTACACCGTCACCGAAACCCAGCCTGCGGGTTACCTGGACGGCAAAGACAACGGCGGCAACTCCGGCGGTACCGTCACCAACGACAAGGTCGCCAACATCAGCCTGCCGGTGGGTGTGGTCACCCCGGTCACGGGTGTGAATTTTGGTGAGCTCAAAGCCGCCTGCATCCAGGGCGTGGTGTTTGAAGACAAAAACAACGACGGCATGCAGGGCGCGGGTGAAGCCGGCATTGCCGGTGCCACGATCACCCTGACGGGCACCAACGACCTGGGCCAGGCCGTCACCGCCACTGCCACGACGGCAGTTGACGGCAGCTACAAGTTTGTGGACTTGCGCCCCGGCACCTACACCGTCACCGAGACCCAAGCTGCCGGCTATCTGGACGGCAAAGACAGCGCCGGCAACAGCGGCGGCACGGTGACCGACGACAAGGTCAGCACCATCACGCTGAACCCGGGTGATGCGCCCACCGGCGTGAACTTTGGTGAACTCAAAGCCGCCAGCCTGGCCGGTTGTGTTTATGAGGACGCGGGCAATGACGGTGTCAAAGGCGCTGGTGAAGTCGGCCTTGCCGGCGTCACCGTTACCCTGACAGGCACCAACGACCAGGGCCTGCCTGTCAGCCGGACCACCACCACGGCGGCCGACGGCAGCTACAAATTTGACAACCTGCGCCCCGGCAACTACGCCGTCACCGAGACCCAGCCCGCTGGGTATCTGGATGGCAAGGACACCGCCGGCAGCACCGGCGGCACGGTGGGCAACGATGTCATCAGCAACCTCACGCTGAACGCCGGTGATGCCAGCGTCAACAACAACTTCGGTGAACTCAAGACCGGCGCGGCCATCACCGGCTGCGTGTTTGCGGACAGCAACAACGACGGCAACAAGGGTGCTGGCGAAGTCGGCATCCCGGGTGTCACGGTCACGCTGACGGGCACCAACGACTTGGGCCAACCGGTGTCGGCCGCCACCACCACCGGGCCGGATGGCAGCTACGCCTTCAACGGCCTGCGGCCAGGCAACTACACCGTCACCGAGACCCAGCCGGTTGGCTATCTGGACGGCAAGGACAGCGCCGGGTCAACGGGTGGCACCGTCACCGACGACAAGATCGCGTCCATCACACTGCCCGCCGGTGTGACCAGCGTGAACAACAACTTTGGCGAGCTGAAGCCCGCCTGCATCCTGGGCGCGGTGTTTGAGGACCAGAACAACGACGGAGTGAAGGGTGCAGGCGAGCCTGGCATCGCTGGCGCCACCGTCACCCTCAGCGGCACGGACGACAAGGGCCAGTCCGTCACCGCCACCACCACGACCGCCACTGACGGCAGCTACAAGTTTGTTGACCTGCGCCCCGGCACCTACACCGTCACCGAGACCCAGCCGGCTGGTTATCTGGACGGCAAGGACAGCGCTGGCAACAGCGGCGGCACGGTGGGCAACGACAAGATCAGCACCATCACGCTGACCCCGGGCGCTGCGCCCAGCGATGTCAACTTTGGTGAGGTCAAAGCCGCCTGCATCCAGGGCGTGGTGTTTGAAGACAAGAACAACGACGGTGTGCAAGGTGCGGGTGAAACCGGCATCGCCGGTGCCACCATCACCCTGACGGGCACCAACGATCTGGGCCAGGCTGTCAGCGACACCACCACCACGGCAGCCGACGGCAGCTACAAGTTTGCCGACCTGCGGCCAGGCATCTACAGCGTGACCGAAAGCCAGCCTGCGGGTTATCTGGACGGCAAGGACAGCGCCGGCAGCAGCGGCGGCACGGTGACCAACGACCAGGTCAGCACCATCACGCTGAAGCCGGGTGATGCACCCACCGGTGTGAACTTTGGTGAACTCAAAGCCGCGAGCATTGCCGGTTGTGTCTACAACGATGTCAACAACGACGGCACCAAGGCTGCGGGTGAAGCCGGCATTGCCGGTGCCACCGTCACCCTGACGGGCACCAACGACCTGGGTGCGGCCGTCAGCGTCACCGCCACCACGGCGGCCGACGGCAGCTACGCCTTCACTGGCCTGCGCCCCGGCAGCTACACCGTCACCGAAACCCAGCCGGCCGGTTTTGTCGACGGCAAGGACACCGCCGGCAGCACGGGCGGCACGGTCAGCAATGACAAGATCAGTGCCATCACCCTGGGCGCCGGCGTGGCCAGCATCAACAACAACTTTGGTGAACTGACCCCCGCCAAGGCGCACATTGGCGACCTGGTGTTTGAGGACAAAAACGCCAACGGTCTGCAGGACGCGGGTGAGGCTGGCATCGGCAATGTCACCGTCAACCTGTGTGACGCCAACGGCAATGTGGTGGGCACCACCACCACCGACGCCGCCGGCAAATACGGCTTTGACGTGGCTGCTGGCACCTACAGCGTGCAAGTGGTGGCCCCGGCCAACTACTTGGTCAGCGCCAAGGATGTGGGTGGCAATACCGCCACCAGCGACGCGGTGGACAGCGACATTGCCGCCACCGGCAAGACCGGCAACTACGTGCTGGCCGCTGGTGATGTGAACAACACGGTGGACGCCGGCCTGTACCGCAGCGTCAGCCTGGGCGACAAGGTGTTTGTGGACAGCAACCGCAACGGCTTGCAGGACGCTGGTGAGTTGGGCAAAGCCGGTGTCACCGTCAACCTGTGCAACGCCGCCGGTGTGGTGGTGGCCACCCAGACCACCGATGTGAACGGCAGTTATCTGTTCAGCAACCTGATCCCGGGCAGCTACAGCGTGCAGTTTGTGGCGCCGGCTGGCTTTGAGCTCACCACCAAGGATGCCAATGCCAATGCCAGCGATGCGCTGGACAGCGATGCTGACAAGACCACCGGCAAGACCGGGCTCTACACCCTGAACTCTGGTGACGACAACCGCACTGTGGACGCTGGCCTGGTGACCTGCCAAATCAAGCTGGGCGATCGGGTGTGGATCGATGCCAACAACAACGGTGTGCAGGACGCTGGCGAAAAAGGCTTGGCCGGTGTCAAGGTCAGCTTGATCGGCGCTGGCGCTGACGGCACCCTGGGCACCACCGACGACACCAGCCGCAACACCACCACCGACGCCAACGGCCTCTACCTGTTTGACCAGGTTGAATTTGGCACCTACAAGGTCCGGTTTGATGCCGGCGCCAACTATGTGGTGACCAAGGCCAACATCGGCGACGACACGCTGGACAGCGACGTGGTGGCCACGGTGGTCAAGGGCAGCACCAACCTGGTCAGCAACGGCAGCTTTGAGTCGGGCAACGCCGGTTGGATTGGCGTCGGCGACGTGGTGGAAGTCAACAACGCCACCGTCTACGGCGTGACCGGCGCCACCGGCAACAACGTGGCCGAGCTGGACGCCAACATCTGCGGCACCACCGGCTTCTACCAAGCCATCCAAACCACCGCCAAGCAGACTTACGAGCTGTCGGTGGACATCGCAGCCCGCTCGGGCACGGCGCTGGCCACCAACACGGTGGAGGTGTTCTGGGCCGGCACCAAGATTGCCACCATCGACCCCACCAGCACCACGATGAAGACCTACAGCTTCACCGTCACCGGCACCGGTGGCGCTGACAAGCTGGAGTTCCGTGAGCAGGCGGGTGACGACGACAGCCTGGGCGGCATCATCGACAACGTCAAGCTGGTGACCTGCACCACGGTCAACGAGACGGCGCCGATCATCGTCAATGTCTGCACCGACAACCTCACCATCGACGCTGGTGTGGTGGGCAACTTCAAGCCCGCCATCGACGTGGAGAAATACGTTTCCAGCACGCTGACCACCACCAGCAACAACAACGGTGGTCAAGGTGCGGACTGCAGCTACTGGCAGTCCAGCTGTGCCACCACCAGCAGCAAGAGCTGGGTCTCCAACGGTTGGTACGGCGGCAGCTGGGTCACCACCACCACGCCCAACGGCTGGTCGGGTGTGACCGGTTGCACCGGCAAAGAGAGCTTCAACTCGGTGTTCGGTGTGAATTGCACTGGCGGCAGCAAATCGATTTACGAGGTGCTGTGCTCTTCCGGCACCAGCAGCCAGGACAAGCTGATGCGCGAATGTGTATCGGCTTACCTGAATGCCTGCCACAACAAGGTGGACTACGCCTACAGCAAAGAGCAGGTCTGCGCCGAGGCCAAGTACGGCATCGAGTCAGGCAAGTTTGACGATGTGGGCAATGCCTTCGCCAAAGAAAACAACCAAGGCTGCAGCTTCAAAACCACCAAGACTACCTACAACTGCGCGGTGGACACCCAGCTGTATGACGCCGACGCGGCGCCGGGGCTGGAAGTCAAAGTGGGCAGCACTGTCACCTTCACCTATGTCGTGAAGAACACCGGCGACACCGCACTGAAAAACGTGGTGTTGGTGGACGACCGTATCGCCGATGTCAAATACATCAGCGGCGACACCAATGCCAACGGCTTGCTGGACACCACCGAAACCTGGACCTACACCGCCAAAGAAGTGGCGTCCAGCGGCACCATCAAGAACACCGGCACCGTCACAGCGGTGGACGCCGTCACCGGCACCCAGGCTGTGACGGACAAGGACGACGCCTATTACACCGGCATGGGCGCTGTGGCCACCAAAGGCTCCATCGGCGACAAAGTGTTTGAGGACGACAACTTCAACGGCCTGCAGGACGCTGGTGAAATCGGCGTGGCAGGCATCAAGGTGACGCTGAAGGGCGCGGGCGCGGATGGTGTGTTTGGTACCAAGGACGACATCACCGCCACCACCACCACGCTGGCCAACGGCGCGTATGCGTTCAATGACCTGGCCGCTGGCAAGTACCGGGTGGTGTTTGCCGACACCACTGGCAAGGGCTACCAGGCCACCAAGGCCAACCAAGGCGCGGACGACAGCAAGGACTCCGACATCGACTCAAGCGGCAGCACCGGTGTCATCACGCTGGCTGCCGGTGAGCACAACCTGACGGTGGATGCGGGCGTCTACCTCAAGGCCACGGTTGGCGACAAGGTGTGGGAAGACAAAAACCACAACAACCTGCAAGACGTGGGCGAGATCGGCATTGCCGGCATCAAGGTGGCGCTGTTGAACGCGGTTGGCACAGTGCTGTACAGCACCACCACCAACGCGTCAGGCAACTACCAGTTCTCCAACGTGGACCCTGGCAGTTATTACCTGCAGTTTGACAAGTCCAACGTGTTGCACAACGCCTCTTACGGCGGCACGTTCAACATGAACAACTGGGCCTGGGGCGTCAAGGACGTGGGCAAGAATGACGCGATCGACTCGGATGTGAAGGGCGATGCCAACGCCACCACCAACGTCAGCAAGACCGACCTGTTCTCGCTGAGCTCGGGCCAGTCTGACCAGACCCGTGACGCAGCCATCACCCCCATCGTCATCAACTTGGATGGCAAGGGCATCCACACCGTCAGCCGCGACGACAGCACCGGCAGCTTTGATCTGTTCGGCAACGGCCATGCGGTGCAGTCCGGCTGGATTGCCAGCGGCAGCGGCTTCTTGGCAGTGGACAAAAACGGCAACGGTAAGATCGACGACATCGGCGAGCTGTTTGGTGGCAATGCCAAGGGCGCCGGGTTTGCCAGCCTGGCCAGCTACGACAGCAATCACGATGGCCTGGTCAACACCCTGGACGCCGACTTTGGCAAGCTGATGATTTGGCAAGACGCCAACAGCAACCACAGCACCGATGCTGGCGAGTTGATGGGCCTGGCCCAAGCCGGCGTGGCCAGCCTGACGGTGGCCTACACCGAGCTGCCCTTCATCGACGCCCAGGGCAATATGCACCTGGAGCGCAGCAGCGCCACGCTGGACAGCGGCGCCTCGGTGGACATGACCGACGTGTAC
>JAYVLI010000006.1:0-38740 GCA_043759535.1 Betaproteobacteria bacterium
GTTTGCGGTGACACCCCCACCATCACCGCCAGCAGCACCGGCAGCGGCGCATACGTCGTCAAGTTCTTCAGCAGGCTGTCGCTCCAGCCCTGCACCGGGAACCAGCCGAGCTGGAAGGCAAACACATATTGGCCCAGGATCACGTAAACCAAAAAGCTGATGGATAGCGCCACCGTGGTGGCCACCATCAGCGCCCGGTCCGTCAGTGAGCCCCGCACATAGGCCACGCCCAGCGCAATTGGCACGGCCAGCAGCGTGTCCAGCAGCAGGATGGGCAGCATCACCGTCAGCGTGGCGGGCAGGCGGGTGGCAAACAGGTGGCTGACCTGCTCATTGGTGGCCCAGCTGCGACCCCAGTCAAAGGTGGCGATCTGTTTGAGAAAGATGCCGAACTGCACATAGGCCGGCTGGTCCAGGCCGAGCTGCTGGCGGATGGCGGCAATCTGCTCTGGCGTGGCGTTTTGGCCGGCCAGGATCACGCTGGGGTCACTGCCAAAAAAGTGGAACAGGATGAACACCAGCAGCACCACGCCCAGCAGGGTGGGCACCATTTGCCAGAGGCGCTTGAGGACATAAGCCAGCATCGGGCGGGGTGCTCCTGGTTGGGGTGTGGGTTGTGTTGCAGGCCGTGGCGCGGTGTGTGGCGCTGGTGCCAGCGCGGGGCTTGGTGCTGCCGGGCCGGCGTGTGAAGTGGGGCGAGTCTAGGCCACGCCCAACAGCCACTTTGCCTATCGCAAACCCCGTGCCTGCAGCGCGGTGGGTGGGCCTGCTGCACGCTGCTGCGCCGCTAGACTGGCCGCTTTCTTGCGTTCCTGCTGCCCATGCCCATCAACCCGCAACGCCGTGCCCTGCTGGCCTTGCCCGCTGCTGCCGCCGTGCTGCCGGGTGGTCTACCCGCAGGGCTGCAGGCGGCCACAGCGGTGCCGGCCAAAACACTGCGGGTGTCCATGATTTCGGCCGAGAGCAGCTTCGATCCGGCGCGCATCAGTGACCTGTATTCCCGCACCATCACCGCGCACATCTTTGAGGCGCTGTATGGCTATGACGTGCTGGCCAGGCCGGCCGTGGTGGTGCCACGCCTGGCCGACGGCATGCCCGAGGTGTCGGCTGATTTCCGTGTCTGGACGGTGCAAGTGCGGCCCGGCATTTTTTTTGCCGATGACCCGGCCTTCAAAGGCCAGCCCCGTGCGCTGGTGGCGCGGGATCTGGCCTACGCCATCCAGCGCGCGGTTGACCCGGCCAACAAAAGCCCGGCGGCCACCAGTGCGCTGGAGGAAGGCATCCTGGGCCTGGCCGAGTTGCGCAAGGCCGCACTGGACACACGCCAGCCGTTTGACTACGACGCCCCAATCGCCGGTCTGCAGGTGCTGGGCCCACACACCTTGCGCTTTACCCTGAAAGACCCACGGCCGCGCTTCATCGAGTTTTTGTCAGCCCCTGATCTGCGCGGCGCGCAAGCGCGTGAAGTGGTGCAGTTTTACGGCGAGGCCATTGGCGAGCATCCAGTGGGCACTGGCCCGTTCAAGCTGCTGCAGTGGGTGCGCGGGTCACGCATCGTGCTGGGCCGCAACCCGCAGTTCCGCGAGATGGTCTACACAGCCCGGCCGGCCGCAGACGATGCCGCCGGCCAGGCCATCTTGGCGCGCTTCAAGGGCCGGCGCCTGCCCATGGTGGACCGGGTGGAGGTGGCCGTGATCGAGGAGAACCAGCCGCAGTGGCTGGCCTTCTTGAATGCCGAGATTGACTGCCTGGCCTCCAACGTGGGCAGCCTGCCGCTTGAATTTGCGCCGGTGGCCGTGCCCAACGGCAAGCTGGCGCCCAACCTGGCCAAGCGCGGGGTGCAGTTGCACCGCTCGCTGCGCTCGGACTGCGGCATGGCCTACTTCAACATGGACGACCCGGTGGTGGGTGGCTACACCGCCGACAAAGTGGCGCTGCGCCGCGCCATCTCATTGGCCTATGACGTGGGCCGCGAGATCCGCCTGGCGCGGCGTGGCCAGGCGGTGCCGGCGCAGTCGCCGCTGCTGCCCGGCACCACGGGTTATGACCCTGCCTTTCGCAGCACCATGAGTGAGTACAGCGTGGTGCGTGCCAAGGCCTTGCTGGACCTGCACGGCTATGTGGACCGCGACGGTGACGGCTGGCGCGAGACGCCCGACGGCAAGCCGCTGAAGCTGACCATGTCCACCGAGCCCGAGCAGATTTACCGCACCTTCAACGAGGTGTGGAAACGCAGCCTGGCGGCGGTGGGCATCCGCGTGGAGTTCGAGATTGCGCAGTGGCCGGCCCACATGAAGAGCGCGTTGGCGGGGGTGTTGCAGATGTGGATGCTGGGCACATCGGCCGATGTGCCCGACGGCCAAAGCGCATTGGCGCGTTGGTATGGCCCGCAGTCCGGCCAGCAGAACCTGGCGCGTTTCAAGCTGCCGGCGTTTGATGCGCTGTACACACGCATGCTGGCCCTGCCTGATGGGCCAGAGCGCGACGCGCTGTTCTTGCAGGCCAAGCGCCTGGCGGCGGCCTACATGCCTTACAAAGTGCTGGTGCATCGGATTGCCAACGAATTGCTGCATCCCTGGGTGTTTGGCTACCGGCGGGCACCGTTTTGGTATGACTGGTGGCATGTGGTGGACGTGGACCCTGCCTTACGTGCCAGCAGCGCCTGACATGCCACGCAACCCCTCACAACCTGACGCAATGACAGCAAACCCTGTGACCCCTCTGCGTTTGCGCCGCCAGCTGCTGGCGCTGGCGGCCGTGTTGGCCGTTGATGTCGCGGCGCCGGCCTGGGCAGTGGATGCACCTGCGGCCAGCGCTGCTGTTGCGGCGCTCGTACCCGCCGCTGCATCCACACCCGCGTCCGCCGCCACCCCGCAGCGGGTGCTGCACTACGCCTTCAACGTCGCCGAGACCGGTTTCGACCCCGCCAAGGTGTCTGACCTGTACTCGCGCATCATCACCTCACAGGTGTTTGAGGCGCTGTTCCACTACGACCACCTGGCCCGCCCGGCCCAGGTGCGGCCCTTGACGGCAACGGCCATGCCCGAGGTGTCGGCCGACTTCAAACGCTTCACCATCCACATCCGGCCCGGCATTTATTTTGCGGACGACCCGGCCTTCAGAGGCCAGCCACGTGAGCTGGTGGCGCAAGACTATGTTTACGCCCTCAAACGTTTTGCCGACCCGGCCAACAAAAGCCCGATCTGGACCGAGATTGAAGAGCTGACGCTGCTGGGCCTGGGTGAGCAACGCAAGGCTGCGCTGGAGACCCGCACCGCGTTTGACTACACGCGTGAGGTGCCCGGCCTCAAGGCCACCAGCCGCTACACCCTGCAACTGGTCACCGCCCAACCGCGCCCGCGCCTGGCCGAGCTGCTGGCCGACAACAGCGCTTACGGTGCCGTGGCGCAAGAGGTGGTGGAGGCCTACGGCGACAAGCTGGCGGCGCACCCGGTGGGCACCGGCCCGTTCCGCCTGACCAGCTGGCGGCGCAGCTCGGAGATCGTGCTGGACCGCAACCCCAGCTACCGCGTGCGCCTCTACGAGGACGAAGCCCATCCCGCGCCTGATGACACTGTGGGCCAGGCCTTGCTGACGCGCTTCAAGGGCCGGCGCCTGCCCATGCTGGACCGGGTGGTGGTGTCCATCATTGAAGAATCGCAGCCGCGCTGGTTGTCTTTTTTGAACCAGCAGCAAGACTTTGTGGACCGCATGCCGGCCGAGTTTGTCAACATCGCCATGCCGTCCGGCAAGCTGGCGCCCAACCTGGCCAAACAAGGCATCCAGGCCTACCGCACCGTGGGCCCCGAGGTGGCCTTGACCGCCTACAACATGGGTGACCCGGTGATTGGCGGCTACACGCCTGACAAAGTGGCGCTGCGCCGGGCCATCAATCTGGCGCTGGATGTGCCGCGTGAGATCACCCTGGCCCGGCGTGGCCAGGCCATCCCGGCGCAGTCGCCGGTGGTGCCACACACCACCGGTTATGACGCCGCCTACCGCAGCGAGATGGCTGAGTTCAACCCTGCCAAGGCCAAAGCCCTGCTGGACCTGTACGGCTACGTGGACCGAGACGGCGACGGCTGGCGTGACCTGCCCGACGGCAAGCCACTGTTGCTGGTGCGCAGCAGCCAGCCCGACAGCGCGTCGCGCCAGCTCGACGAGTTGTGGCAAAAAAACATGACAGCGGTGGGGCTGAAGCTGGAGTTCAAGTTTGCCAAATGGCCGGAGAACCTGAAAGCCGCGCAGGCCGGCAAGCTGATGATCTGGGGCGTTGGTTCATCGGCCACCCAGCTCGACGGCCAGCCCGCGCTGCAGCGCCTGTATGGCCCGGCCGGTGGGCAGAACCTGGCGCACTTCAAGCTGCCGGCGTTTGACGCGCTGTATGAGCGCATGTCGGCCTTGCCCGATGGGCCTGAACGCGAAGCGCTGTTTCTGCAGGCCAAGCGCATTTCAGCCGCCTACGCGCCCTACAAACAGCATGTCCACCGCATCTACACCGACCTGGCACAGCCCTGGTTTGTGGGCTGGCGCCGCCCGGCGTTTGGCCACCGCTGGTGGCACATGGTGGACATTGAGCCGGGGCAGCGGCCGGTGGATTGAGGCCCCAGGCGGCGGCTTGACCTGCCTGCAGCCGGGCACTGCGGCCCGGCTTGGTCGGCATCACTTCTTTTTCTTGCTGCGCTCCGGCACCACGGTGGTGATGGTGGCGGTGACAGCGCCCGGCGACAGCGGCTTGGACGTGCCGTCGTCTTTCTTGGGCTTTTTGGTTTCTTTGCTGCTGCGCTGTTGGCTCTTGGCCATGGTGTTCTCCTTGCGGGGCCACGCCGGGATGGCGCGGGGTGCAACATGCTTGCGGCTGTCGGCGGGCTTGTCAATCGTTGCCGATGTTGTGTTGGCATGCTGCGTTGGCGTATTGCTGCAACGCCCGCCGATGTGGCGCGCGGCCTAGCGCGCCGGTGCCACGCCGCGTACGCGGCCGATCAGGCTGTGGGCTTGCAACTCACTGTCCAGCGATGCGTCCAGCGGCGCGCGGCAAAGGCCGGCCTGGGCGTAGCGGGCGTTCTCATACAGCACCGCAGCGGCCGGAAAGGTGTTGAGCAGCGCGCTGAGCCGTTGGCTGGGCGGCAGTGCGGCCAGCAGGTGGGTCAGGTGCTGCGCCAGCCGCTGGTATTGCGCCGCGCCAATGGCCTGGGTGTTGGCCTCCACCCGCTGCAGCAGCTCAGCCAACGTGATGGCGGTTTTCAAGGCGTCGGCCTGCGCGGCGGCGTGCGCTTTGGTGGCCGCGCTGACGCTGCTGCCGCTGGTGTTGCTGGTGTTGCCGCCGGGGGTCGGGCTGGGAGGTTGGTTGTCGAGATGGTTGTGCATGGTGGGTCGCTCCTGGGGCCGGGGGCAATCGGCGCCCTGTCCAACACATGGCGCTGACGGTCGGGTTTGCAAGCCGGTGCTCACGTACAGTGCTGGCCCGCCCTTTCCGCCCTTTCCGCCCTTTCCGCCCTTCGCGCCCTTCCGTCTGCGCTCACGCCCACCCCGCCCCGTCCCGCCATGAGCAAGCTCTACTTCCGCTACGCCGCCATGAATGCGGGCAAGTCCACCGCGCTGCTGCAGGTGGCGCACAACTACGAGGAGCATTGCTTGCGGGTGCAGTTGTTCACCGCCGCCCACGATGACCGGGTGGGCAGCGGGCGCATCGGCTCGCGCCTGGGCCTGGTGCGACCGGCGGCCACTTTTGGGCCGGACACCGCATTTGTGCGCGCCCATCTGGAGGCCGGCGCCGGCACCACACTGGCCTGCCTGTTGATCGACGAAGCCCAGTTTTTAAGCCCCGAGCAGGTGCGCCAACTGCACCGCATGGCCCATCTGGACGGCTTGCCGGTGATCTGCTGGGGTTTGCGCAGTGATTTCCGCGGCGAGGCTTTTGCCGGCGCCGCCACCTTGTTGACGCTGGCGGACGACGTGGAGGAGATGAAAACCATCTGCGCCTGCGCCCGCAAGGCCACCATGAACATCCGCATCAGCGCCGACGGTCGCCGCGTCAAGCACGGCGCCCAGGTGGTGATTGGTGGCAATAAGCGCTACCGCGCCGTGTGCCCGGCCTGTTTTTATGCCGATGAAGACACCGGTGCGGTCGCGCCGGGATTGTTCAGCTGATCAGGCCGCCGTTGTCACCAACGGCGCGGCCGGCAGCGGGATGCCGTCCGCCTGCGCCACCCGCACCAGCGCGGCCTCAAACATGGCGCGGGCGGTGCCGGCCACCCGGTGCAGGTGGTCATGCAGCGCGGCATCACCCGGGTTGCGGCTGATGCATTCGGCGCTGTAGGTTTCAAAGTTGCCCATCAATTGCACCAGCTCCACCACATGGCGCGGGCATTCACAGGCCACGGTGCTGGACGCGGCGGCCAGTTGCGCCAGCGCGGCGTCATCAAAGCGCCGGGTGGGCACGGCGCTGCTGGGTGGCATCACCTCGGCCATGCCGGCTGCAGTGTTGCCCGCCATGCCGGGCAAGGATGCCGCCGCGTCGTCCACCAGCGCGCGCAGTTCGGTGTCAGACACTGGCGCACGGTGCAGCCGGCAGCCGGCGTCACGCAGGCGCTGGGCGGCAATCTCGGCCCCGAAGCCGTAGACCACCACACTGCGCTGCACACCCAGCCTGCGCATCAGCGCCAGCAGGCGGTCGGCAGACTCGGGTTGCAGGGTGGCCATCTCGGCCACCAGCAGGTCGGCCGGGGCCAGCGCCGGGGCCTCGGTTGTGGCGCCAGCGGCTTCAGCGGCGGCCAGGTCGGCCCAGGTGCCCACCCGCTCCAGCGTGCGGTTGCCCAGCCGGCGCGCCAGGCCCAGGCCCAGCAGGGCGGCGCGTGGCCGCAGTGGCAGTACCACCGGTGTTTGCAGGGCGGCGCGGGCGTCGGCAATGTCTTGCAGCGCGGGGGTGGCCAGGCGCGCCACGGTGCCCACGGCGTGGCCCAGATCAATCAACTGCTTGATCAGCAGCAGGCGCTCCACATCGGCGCCGGTGTACAGCCGGTGGCCACTGTCGGTGAGTTGCGGGCCCACCACCTGGTAGCGCCGCTCCCAGATGCGCAGGGTGGACACGGGGATGCGCACCATGCGAGCCACAGCGCCGCTGCGGTAGCGTGGTTGTCCGCTTGAAACTGATGTGAACATGTTTTGCATTGCAATAGTCTATTCAATTGCGGCAAAACCTGGTGGTGATCGTGACAAACCGAGGTCGAAAACGCATCATCTGCGTGCTGAACTCACACAATCCAACAGTTAATCAGCAGTTTCAGGCGCAAAAAGATGGCCAACACAGGTCGCTGTCAGCGCAAGCTGGCCTGGCAGCGTTATGGGCCATGTGTGGCATGGCGCCAACTGGTGCCACAGCAGCGCAGTCAATTACTGGATGGCTGGTGGTCCGCCGGGCTGCGCTGCGGATAGGCTTCCAGGTGTTGTCGATCCCCCGTTTTGCAGCTTGTTTGATGACCCCGATGGCGGCGCCGGAGCCGTCTTCGGGCCCCACTTGATCCGGACCAGAAAGCTCCACCATGAACAGCCGTCGCCAATTCATCATCACCCTCGCACCTGCCGCCCTGGCCGTTTGCGCTGCCCCGTGCGCACTGGCCGCTGACGCGCCCAAAGCCGACGAAAACGACGCCGCCGCCAAAGGCATTGGCTACAAGCACGATGGCAGCAAGGTTGACGCCGCCAAATACCCCACTTACGCCAAGGACAAAAAGTGCAGTAACTGCGCGCTGTACCAAGGCAAGGCCACCGACGCCTGGGCTGTGTGCCCGCTGCTGGGTGGCAAGCAGGTCAATGCCAACGGCTGGTGCTCTGCCTGGAACAAGAAGGCCTGATTGAAAAAGGGCCTGATCGAAAAGGGCCTGACCACCGGGCGCGGGCTGCAGCGCTGCTGCAAGGCTTGACCAGTCTGTGGTCTGTGAGGGGTGTGCCTGCGGCGCGTGCAATGCGCCCTGGGCCACACCCCTTTTGCATTGCCGCTGCCGCAACGCCACGGTGTTGGCGGCAACGCCACGCGGGCGATCCCTCAACAAGCCCGGCCGGCTGACGTGCGATAACCGCAGCAGCGCCGCGTGGCGGCGCGCCGGCACGCGGCCATGTGCTGCACGCAGCCGCCGCAGCACCCAGCCGGCACCCCACCAGGAGCAACCCATGATCAAGGTCCACATCCTTTACCCCAACCACCCCGGTGTGCGGTTTGACATGCCCTACTACACCGACAAACACATGCCGATGGTGGCCGCACGCATTGGCGCGGCCTGCACCGGCTTCACGGTGGACGCCGGCATGGCCGGTGGTGCGCCCGGCCAGGCCGCGCTGTATGTGGCGGTGGGTGCCTTGCTGGTGACATCGGTGGAGGCGTTTGGCGCGGCCATGGCCCAGCACGGCGCCGAGATCATGGGCGACATCTCCAACTACACCGACGCCCAGCCGGTGATCCAGATCAGCGACGTGAAGGTGGCTTGATTGCCTGGCGTGAGACCGGCAGTGCCGGCCAGAGGGCAAAACGCGCAAGACGCACTTGACGCGGCTTACCCCCGCCCGGCCCACATCGCGCCGGCCGAGTGGGCAGCGCGGGTGCAACTGGCAGGCTGCTACCGCGTCTTCGATCAGCTCGGCTGGACCGGGCTGATCTACAACCACCTGTCACTGCGGGTGCCGGGTGAGCCTGGTCACATCCTGCTCAACCCGTTTGGCCTGCACTACAGCGAGGTGTGGGCGTCCAACCTGGTCAAGGTGGACGCAGCCGGGCAGGTGGTGGGCAGCTCAGCGTGGCCCATCAACCCGGCTGGCTTCACCTTCCACGGTGCCATCCACGCGACTGTGCCTGACGCGCACTGTGTGATGCATGTCCACACCACGCCCACCATGGCGGTGTGCTGCGCCGATGAAGGTTTGTCGTTCACCAATTTTTACGCCGCGCAACTGCACGGCAAGGTGGCCCACCACGACTTTGAAGGCATCACCGTGCATGCCGATGAAGGCCAACGCATTTTGGCCAGCGCGGCCGGCAAACCGGTGCTGCTGCTGCGCAACCACGGGCCGGTGGTGATCGGTTTCAGCCTGGCGAATGCCTTTGGCCTGCGCTGGCTGCTGACCCGGGCCTATGAGGTGCAGGTGGCCGGTGCCGCGCTGGGCCGCAGGCGGCCGATTGATGTGGCGGTGCTGGCCGGCTGCGTGCGCGATTCACTCAACTTCGACCCGAAGTTTGGCGCCGGCCAGGACGCGTTCGACGCCCTGCTGCGGCTGGTGCACAGGCGCAACCCGCCGTACCGGGCTTGAGCGGCGCAGCTGCCGGGTCGGCCCGGGCCGAGTCAGGCTTCAGCGCTCGGCCACTGTTTTCATCTTGCCCAGGCCGGCCTCAAAGTCTTTGCCGATCAGGCTGTCCATGCTGACAAACACCTGCATCAGCTTGGACACAAACGGCGTGGGGCCTTGCATCAGCCAGGTCACGGTGGTGTTGGGGTTGGCGCTGTCGGCGGCCGGCGCGAGTGTGAAATCAGTGGTGTTGTGGCCCTCAAACGGCCGGATGAAATCGAGCTTGATGCGCAGCTTGGTGGGTACATCAGCTTGCAGGATTTCCATGCGGCCGGCGCCCACGGCCTTGTTGCCCTCCCAGGCGTAGATGGCGCCCTGGCCACTGGCCGCGCCGCTGTGGGTGCGCTGCATGGCCGGGTCCAGCGCTTCCCAGGGTGACCACTCAGTCCAGCGGCGAAAGTCATTGATCAGCGGAAAAATCTTGTCCGGCGGCGCCTTGACGGTGGTGCTGCGCTGTACTTGAAAGGTGTCGGGTTTGGTGGCGGCCAGGCCCAGCACGGCCAGCACGGCCAGCAGCACAACACCGAGGATGATCTTGAGCATGGTGCAGTCTCCGGAAAGTTTGCCCGGGGCAGGCCGGCGCATCATCGCTGCTGCCGGGGTGGTGTCAATCCACCAAGCTGTTGCTGGGCTGCAGGTGGTCATGCGGGCCTGCCTCGGCCCCGCAGTGCGCCACCATCGCCCGGGCGATGGCCTCGTCCAGCGCGGCGGGGTCTACCGGCTTGGCCACCACATCGTCCAGGCCGGCCTGGCGGTAGCCGGCCAGTTGCTCAGGCATCACGTTGGCCGTCATGGCCAGGATGGGCATGCGGGCCAGCGGGCCGGCCAGGGCGCGGATGGCGCGGCAGGCCGCCACACCGTCCAGCACCGGCATCTGGATGTCCATCAGCACCAAGTCGTAGTGCTGGGCCTGCACCTGGCGCAGCGCTTCTTGCCCGTTGTCCACCACGTCGCACTGGTGGCCGGCGTGGTCCAGCAAGGCTTTGGTCACCAGTTGGTTGACCGGGTTGTCCTCGGCCACCAGGATGCGCAGCGCGGGTTTCAGCCCGGCCACGGCCGCTGTGCCGCGCTGCAGCGTGGTCAGCGCAGGCGGCGTGGCAGGCAGCACACCAGGCGCCAGCACCAGGTCCACCATGAAGGTGCTGCCCGCACCGGGCGCGCTGGTGACCGACACCTCACCGCCCATCAGCGCAACCATCTCACGCGTGATGGCCAGGCCCAGCCCGGTGCCGCCGTAACGCCTGGCGGTGGAATCGTCGGCCTGGGTGAA
Source organism: Betaproteobacteria bacterium (assembly GCA_043759535.1). Taxonomy (GTDB): domain Bacteria; phylum Pseudomonadota; class Gammaproteobacteria; order Burkholderiales; family Burkholderiaceae_C; genus Pseudaquabacterium. The sequence goes on from JAYVLI010000006.1 coordinate 10,607, forward strand.
GCGGGTGAACAGGCGCGGCAGGTCAGCCGCCGCAATGCCAATGCCGGTGTCTTGCACCAGGATGGTCAGGCCGACCATGCCGGTCTGCTTGCCGTGCAGCGGGCGCGTTGCCAGCCGCACGATCACCTCACCGGCCTCGGTGAACTTGAGGGCGTTGCCCACCAGGTTGAACAGCACCTGGCGCAGCCGGCTGGCGTCACCACACAGCACTGGCGGCAGGTCGGGCGGCAGCAGCAGGTGCAGCGCCAGGCCTTGCGCGTCGGCCCGCTCGGCCAGCAGCGAGACCACGTCTTGCACCGTCTGCGCCAGCGCAAATGGGGCCACTTGCAGCGTCATGCGGCCGGCCTCGATCTTGGACAAATCAAGGATGTCGTTCAGCACCACCAGCAGGCTTTGGCCCGAGCGGCGGATGAGTTGCGCCTGGTGTTGCTGCGCGGCAGACAGCGGGCTGCGCAGCAGCAGGCCGATCATGCCCAGCACGCCGTTCAGCGGGGTGCGCATCTCATGGCTCATGGTGGCCAGAAAGCGGGACTTGGCCTCGTTGGCAGTTTCCGCAGCTGCCTTGGCTTGCGCCATCTCGCGCTCGTTGGCGGTGATGTCGCAGTAGACACAGACCAGCCCGCCGTCTGCGGTGCGGCGCCCGGTGCTGTCAACCACCCGGCCGCCTGGCACCTCCAGCGCCACCGACACGCCGGTGTCGTTGCGCTGGGCCAGACGGTGGGCCACCCAGGCCTGGCGCGCAGCGGGTGTGCCGCCGCGCAGCACCTGATCGGCCGCCGCCTGCACCAGGGCACCAAAAGTTGCGCCGACCTGCAGCGCGTCGGCCATGAACGGGAACAGCGCCAGGTAGCGCCGGTTCCACAGCAACACCCGGTCGTCGGCATCAAACAGCAGCAGGCCGTCGTTCATGGACGCCAGCGCCTGGTCCAGCGCGGCTTTGGACGCCGCCAGCGCCACCCGCGCGCGCCGCAGCCGGCGCAGTTGGGCGTCCGCCAGCCCGGCGGCCAGCAGCAACATGGCCGAGAAGCCGATGGCACCCACCACCACCAGGTCACGTTGGTGGGCGCCGTCCTGCTGTGCCACGTCCAGCCGCAAGCCGACCACCAGCAGCACGCCCGGGTACAGCGTGGGCCTGGCGATCAGCAGCGCGGGTGCCGGGTGCAGCCGGCCCGGGCCGCGCCACACCTGGCCGGTGGTGGCCGCTGCTGCCAGTGTGGGTTGTGCCGCCGGCAGTGCCGCGCCGGACTGCGCTGCCGACGGTGCACTGGCCAACAACTGGCCATCACTGCGCTCCAGCGTGACGGTCATGCCGGCGATGTCGATGGACTGGGCCGCAATGCCGGCCACCAGCGCCACCGGCACCTCGGCCAGCAGCACTGCGCGGCTGCTGCCCAGTTGCACCGGCCGGGCAAAGTACAGCGCGGCCTCAGCGGTGGCCGGGTTGACGCTGGGCGGGCTGATGGCCAGCGCCGGCACCGGCTGGGCCAGCACCTGGCCGATGAAGCCTGCTGGCAGCGACAGGCCCAAGCGCAGGCTGCTGGGCTGGCCGGCGGCCAGCACTTGGCCGTCGGGCGCCAGCAGCAGCACATCGCGCAGTTGCAGGTTTTGCTGCACCACTTGCCGCAGCAGGCGGCTGGCAGCTGTGGCGGCGGGGCCTGCTGGCGCGCTGGCCAGCGCCTCACCCAACGGCTCGGCCAGGCCAGCCAACAGCAGGTCAATGCCCAAAAATGTGCGGTTGATGGCGGCCTCAGCGCCGCTGACAAAGCGGGTGACACGGGCCTCATTGTTGGCCAGGGCTTGGTCGCGCTGGGTTTGCAGCAGCGTGGCGGCGGCCAGGCCCACGGCGCCGATGAACAGCGCCGCCGCGCCCCACAGCACGGCCGACAAGCGGCGGTCTGGGTTCATCGCCATCATGGCGTGGCCGGTATGCCCACCACCGGCGCCAGCGTGGTGTTCCAGACCTGGGCACAGCCCGGGCCGCAGCGCGCCAGCCAACGTGGCAGCACGGTGCTGGCCACCAGCGTGCGCAGGCGTTGCTGGTCTGCCGGGCTGGGCTGCACCACCCGCATGGCGCCGCGCGGGCCGGCGCCGCAGGTCTTGGCGCCGCTGCTGCACGCAATGCCCTCGCCGGTTTGCAGGTCAGCCTCGGCCCAGAGTGCTTGCTCCAGCAGCGGCAGGTGGGTTTGCAGCAGTTGGCGCAGCGGTGGGCTGAGGGCGGCCCAGGCCGTGCTGTTGGCGGCAAACAGTTGCAGGCCCCAGCCGATGGCCAGGGTGTGCAGGTGGGTGGTGACACCGGCCAGCCCCACGGTGTGGCCGGACATGGTGCCGGTGATGGCGCAGTCCAGCGCGCCGGCGCGCATCTGCGGCAGCATGTCGGCAAAACCGGTGGTGACCGGCACGCCGCCCAACGCGTCCACCAGGTCGGCCTGGGTGGCGCTGGACACCCGCACCCGGCGCCCGGTCAGGTCTGCCAGCACGGTGAATGCAGCTTTGCAAAACAGCACCTGCGCCGGGTAGGGGTAGACCATCAACAACTCGGCGCCGTGGTGCTGGCGCAGGTGCTGGGCCAGCACCGGGCGGAAGGCCGCCGCCGTGCGGCGCAGCGTGGCCATGTCGGGGTTCAGGCCGGCCAGGTCGGGCGCGCCGATCAGCACATCGTCGGTGGATGACAGGCTGACGCCCAGCGTGCCAAACGGCACCACGCCCAGCTTGATCAGGCGCAGCATGTCCTGGCCGCGGATGCCGGCCCGGTCATACGGCACGATCTGGGCCTGCACCTGGTTGGCGGTGAGCGCCGGCAGGGTGGTGGTCCAGAACGGCAACTCATGTTTGGTGTAAGGGTTGAGGCCAGCCAGGCTGCCCACGATGCGCAGGCGGGCTTCGGGCATGGGGCTGCCGGCGCTGCCTGCGGCGGCAGCGGGCTGGCCCCAGGCCAGGGCGGTGACCAGCATGGCGCCCAGCGCCACCAGCCATGTGCGGGCGCTGCGGCTGGCGGTGCGGTTGCAGGGGGGTGGGCGCAAGCAAAACTCCAGATGACCAGACACGCCAGCAGGGCACGCCAGCAGGGCCCGCCAGCAGGGTACGCCAGCCCCAGCCCGCCCAGCTACCACGTTAGGCATTGTGTCGCCTGATGGTGCCCGCAGGCGGCGGCTGGCAACCGTGGCAGCATCTTGGCTATTCCACCCCAGTCCCAGCGATCAACCTGCAGGAGCAAGCGCATGAGCAACCGCACGGCCAGCACCAAAATTCTCGTCGCCCAGGGCGGCGGCCCCACCGCCGTCATCAACCAAAGCCTGGTGGGCCTGGTGCTGGCAGCGCGCAACCACGCCGGCATCGGCCAGGTGATTGGCGCTCGCCACGGCGTGCGCGGCATTGTTGAGCAAGACTTTGTGGACCTGGGCCAGCAGACCAGCACGCTGCTGGAGCAGGTGGCCAACACGCCGTCATCGGCCCTGGGCAGCACCCGCGACAAACCCGACGCCGCCTACTGCGCGCGCATCCTGGCGGTGTTGCAGGCGCACGGCATTGGCCAGTTTTTTTACATCGGCGGCAATGATTCGTCGGACACGGTGCGCATCGTCAGCGAGCAGGCGCAGGCCGCCGGCCACCCGCTGCGCTGCATGCACATTCCCAAAACCATCGACAACGATTTGGTGGGCAATGACCACACGCCCGGGTTCCCATCGGCAGCACGTTTTGTGGCCCAGGCCTTTGCCGGCGCCAACCTGGACAACGTGGCTCTGCCGGGTGTGTACCTGGGCGTGGTGATGGGCCGCCATGCCGGTTTTTTGACCGCCGCCGCCGCGCTGGCGCAAAAATATCCGGACGACGGCCCGCACCTCATCTACCTGCCCGAGCGGGTGTTTGTGCTGGACCAGTTTTTGGCCGATGTGCAGGCGGTGCAGGCCAAATTTGGCCGCTGCGTGATTGCGGTGAGCGAGGGCATCCACGACGCCGCCGGCCAGCCCATCCTGGCGCAACTGCAGCCCACGCTGGAGCGGGACGCCCATGGCAATGTGCAGCTCTCAGGCACCGGCGCGTTGGCGGATTTGCTGTGTGACGCCATCAAGGCCAGGCTGGGCCTGAAGCGGGTGCGGGGTGACACCTTTGGCTACCTGCAGCGCAGCTTTATGGGCTGCGTGAGCGATGTGGACCGACGCGAAGCGCGTGAGGCGGGTGAACGCGCCTTCCAGTTTGCGCAGACGGGTGATGGCAGCGGCCGCTTTGAGGGCTCGGTGGCGATCCAGCGGGTGGGTGGTGCTGCTGGTACAGAGGCAAGCGCTCAAGCTGTTGGTTATGCGGTGGACTACCACCTGCTGCCGCTGGCCGCTGTGGCCGGCAAAACCCGCACGATGGAAGACTGTTTCATCAACGCCGCCGGGACCGGGGTGACGGCCGCCTTTCACCACTACCTGCGCCCGCTGCTGGGCAGCGGCCTGCCCGAGGCACACCGCCTGCGCCCGGCGCCCGTGGCCAAGATTGCCGGGCTGGCCGGGCTGTAAGCCATGGCGGATCAACACCCCCTGCTGCGCCAGCAACTGGTGCAGCAAGCGCAACGGCTGCAGCCGCTGGGCCTGGCCACCGGCACCTCAGGCAATTTGAGCGTGCGCCTGCCGGCGGATGCCCAGGGTGCATCTGGCCCCCACGGCGGCATGCTGATCACGCCCAGCGGCATCGCCTACGACAGCCTGCAGCCCGAGGACATGGTGGCGCTGCAGTTCACCGGCGCTGGCACTGCCACCTGGGCCCACCGCTTGGACCCCAGCAGCGAATGGCTGATGCACCAGGCGGTGTACCAGGCCCGGCCCGAGGCCGGCGCGGTGGTGCATGGCCACCCCACCTACGCCACCGTGCTGGCCATCCAGGGGCTGGAGATACCGGCGCTGCACTACATGATTGCTGCAGCAGGTGGTGCGCCCATCCGCTGCGCGCCCTACTTCACCTACGGCACGGCGGCCTTGTCACAGGCTGCCGTGGCCGCGCTGGACGGCCGCAAAGCCTGCCTGCTGGCCCACCACGGCTTGCTGGCGTTTGAGGCTGACCTGGCCAAAGCCATGTGGCTGGCCGGCGAGGTGGAAACCCTGGCCCAGCAACTGGTGATGTGCCTGGCGCTGGGCGGCCCCAAATTGCTGCCACCCGAAGAAATTGCCGTGGTGGTGGACAAGTTCAGCCGCTACGGGCTCAAGTCAGCACGCTGACTCTTGGGGTTATTTCAGCGCACCGTTCATTCTCGTCACAGGATTCTCATTGGAAGCATTTTTGGTCTCCACCGGCATTGTTGCCCTGGGTGAAATGGGCGACAAAACCCAATTGCTGGCGGTGCTGCTGGCCGCCGAGTTCAAGAAGCCCGTGCCCATCATCCTGGGCATTTTGGTGGCCACGCTGGCCAACCATGCCGCTGCCGGCGCGCTGGGCGGCTGGGTGGCCGGGCTGCTGGGCCCGCAGGCGTTGCGCTGGGTGATTGGCGGCTCATTTTTGGCCATGGCCGCCTGGATGCTGGTACCCGACACACTGGACGGTGACGGCACCGCCGGCGGCGCCCAGCGCTTTGGCATCTTCGGCACCACGGTGATCGCGTTTTTCTTGGCCGAAATGGGCGACAAAACCCAGATTGCCACCGTGGCCCTGGCCGCCCGCTACCCCAGCCTGTTGGCGGTGGTGGCCGGCACCACGCTGGGCATGCTGCTGGCCAATGTGCCGGCGGTATTGCTGGGCGACCAGATTGCCAGGCGGGTTCCGATGACGCTGGTGCATGCGGTTTCCGCCGGCATTTTTGCGGTGCTGGGGGTGTTGACGCTGTTGGGGGTTGGGGCTTTGCTGTAGGCCTGGCGGCCACCACCGGTGGCCTGCATGTTCGTTAACGAACAGACTGCGGGGCGCAGCGCCACCACACTGTTGTCAGCTTGGGTGTGGCCGGTGCCGGGCGCGCTGCGTTCTCACACGCTGATCTCACTGGCCCGTCTTGCCGACCTGTCTTACCGGCCCGTCCTCCAACCCCTCTCACCAGAACTGGCCCTGCACTTGAACGCCACACGTGTCTTGATCGTTGATGACAACGCGATGTTCATTGAGATGGCCAGCGTTGTGCTGTTTGCTGCCGGCTATGACACTGTCGGTGCGCCCGATGCCGATGGCGCCTTGCTGCAGATCCCGGTGTTTTTGCCCGACCTGATCCTGATGGACCTGCAGATGCCGGTGATTGGTGGTCTGGAATTGACCCGGCTTTTGAAGGCCGACCCCGCCACGCAGCACATCGTCATCGTGGCTTTCACCGCCTATGCCCTGCGGGGTGATGCGCTCACGCTCAAAGCGGCAGGCTTCGATGGCTACATCGCCAAGCCGATTGAGGTGACAACGCTGGCCGCCGAGGTTCGCTTCTGGCTTGAAGGGCCACAGAGTGCGCGCGCCAGCCACTTTGTCTGGCCCTGAGCGCACGGCGACCCACAGCACCGCATGGATTCAACCTTGCGCCAAGCGCCATCCGGCGGCATGCCCTTGCATCCTGAGCCGCTGCCCGAGCCTTACAGCATCAAACGCCATGGCATCTCGCTTGCCAACTGCGACGATGAGCCGGTGCAGACGCCGGGTTGTATCCAGTCGCACGGCATGCTGGTGGCCCTGCGGCTTGACGGGCTGGTGGTCACCCAGGTCAGCGAGAACTGCGCGCACTGGACTGGCTTGTCGGTTGAGTACCTGCTGGGGCGGCCGTTGTGGCAGCTTGTTGGCGCGGGTGCTGCCGACCGCATCCAGGCGCTCATCCGCACCGAAGCCTTGGACCGCAACCCCTGCTATGTGCTGACGGCGCGTTTGCCCGGTGCGCCTGACCAAGCGCCGGCGGTGGACATGACGGTTCACACCGCTGATGGTGTGCTGCTGCTGGAGCTGGAACCCAGCGGCCGAGGCCCACCGGTGATGGGGCAGGATGGTGACTATTTTTCGATGGTCAGAAAAACCATCGGGCGCCTTAAAAACACCCAATCCATGGCGGAGTTCTGCGCGGTGGTGGCCCGCGAGGCGCGCAGCATCACCGGGCTTGACCGGGCCATGGTCTACCGTTTCCATGCCGACGACAGTGGCGAGGTGGTGGCCGACGCGCGGCGCGAAGACCTGCCCTCGTGGCTGGGCTTGCGCTACCCGGCCAGCGACATTCCAAAACCCGCGCGCGAGATTTTCAAGCGCATCGGCGTGCGCCCCTTGCCAGATGCCCAGGGTGCGCTGTGCGAGATGGTGCCGCTGCGCAACCCCGACACCCAACGCCCGCTGGAGATGACCCACTGCGCCTTGCGTGGCGCGTCGGTGATGTACACCGAGTACCTGCACAACATGGGGGTTGCGGCCACCCTGACGATGCCGATTCTGCGTGGTGGCGCACTCTGGGGGCTCATCGCCTGCCACCACCACAGCCCCACACCACTGCCCTATCCCATGCGCTCTGCGGCTGAGTTTTTGGCGCAGATTGCCTCACTCGAAATTGCCCAGGCCGAGCTGCGAGAGCACTTGCAGTACCACTTGCATCTGGACGCGGTACATCTGGCCGTGTTGGCGCGGGCAGCGGCCGATGGCCAGTTGTCGGTCGCCGCCCAGCCGCCACCGGGCCTGCTGGACGGCATCCAGGCCGATGGCGTGGCGGTGTTTCAGCACAGCCACTGGGTGACTGCCGGTGTCACACCCGATGCGGCCCAGTTGAAGCCGTTGGCCGCCTGGCTGCGCGAGCGTATCCAGCAAGCCCCCGACGGGTTGCAAGCCTATGCCACTGATACGTTAGGCGCTGCTTATCTAGCGGCCAACCAGTTCACCGACCTGGCCAGTGGTGTGCTGGCCACCGCCGTGTCGCGCCATGCTGAAAGCCCACTCATCCTGTGGTTTCGGGGTGAGCAGGTGCAGACCTTCAACTGGGCCGGCAATCCGCAAGAAAAGCCCATGGCGGTTGGCCCGCTGGGCCCGCGCCTGACACCGCGCCGCAGTTTTGAGCTGTGGCAAGAGCAGGTGCGTGGCCGGTCCAAACCGTGGCGAACGGTGGAGCTGGCGTCAGCGCAGCAGCTGCGCCGCATGGTCATGGATTTGGTGGTTGTGCGCGCTGAACAGTTGGCCGAGGCCAACGCCGAACTGGCACGCAGCAATGCCGAACTGGATGCCTTTGCGTACGTGGCCGGCCATGACCTGAAAGAGCCCTTGCGCGGCATCAACAAATACGCGCACCGCCTGCTGGCAGACGCCCAGGCCGGCCGGGTGCATGATCCCGCGCGGCTCGACTGGCTGCTGCGGATGACAGTGCGCATGGACACCCTGCTCAATGCCTTGCTGCATTTTTCCCGGGTGGGTCGGCTGTCGCTGGACCTGGAAACCATGTACCTTGGCCCCGTGCTGGTGGAAGCCCTGGACATGCTGGGCGCCCGCCTTGCAGAGGGCCGGCTTGAGGTACGTGTGCCACGGCCACTGCCAGCCGCTTATTGCGACCGGGTGCGTGTGCGAGAGGTTTTTGCCAACCTCATCTCCAACGCGGCCAAGTACAACGACAAGCCAAAACCCTGGGTGGAAATTGGCTACATCAGCCCGAGCGACGCACCACAACACCTGGCCAGGCCGGCATCAGCACCGGCAGAAACCGAGGGGCACACGCTGTTTTATGTGCGCGACAACGGCATCGGCATTGACCTGCGCCACAAAGACCGGGTGTTCGCCATCTTCAAGCGCCTGCACCCGCAAGATGCCTTTGGCGGTGGTAGTGGTGCGGGCCTGACGATTGCTCGCAAGATGGTGGAACAGCACTGCGGTTGCATTTGGTTTGACGCACAAGTTGGCACCGGCACGACCTTCTTTTTCACGCTCCCGGGTCTTAAATTTGCGGACAAGCCGTCCCATGCTGCTTGACGCTGCCGATTTGCGGTCCGTGCTGGTGGTTGAAGACTGCGACGATGACTTTGACACCGTGCGGGTGGCGGCGGCCCGGGCCAGGGTGCCCAACCGCCTGGTGCGCGCCGCCGATGCGGAGATGGCCTTGCACCTGTTGGGCTGCGGACCCGTCGGCTTGTTTGCATTCATGCTGCTGGACTACAGCCTGCCGGGACTGGACGGGCTGGCCCTGCTGCAGCAGCTGCGCCGTGACGACCCGCTGGGTCAACTGCCGGTGGTTGTTTTCACCACCAGCATCAATCCGCGTGACCGGGATGCTTTTTGCGCAGCGGGGGCAAGCGCATTCCATGTCAAAGACCTGCAATACCCCGATTGCCTGCGCACGCTGGATTTGATTTTCGACCAATGGCTGCACTGCAAGGCGCGGCCAAATGGCGCTGCAGTGGTGCCCCCAATCCAGTCATCAACCCAGCCATTAACACGGCCATGAACGCGGCAATGCACATGAACAACCCAGGCCAAAAAGCACTGCATGTGCTGATCGTTGACGACAACCCGCTGGACCGTGCCGAGGCCAAGGCGGCGCTGGTCAACGGTGCCAGGCGGCGCTACCAGTTCACCGACGCAGCGTCGGCCGAGCAGGCGTTGCAGTTGTGCGCGCAAGCGCCACTGCCAGACTGCATCGTGCTTGACCTTGGCCTGCCCGACGCGGACGGGCTGGAGGTGCTCAAGCGCTTGCCGCGCGATGCAGATCAACTGCTGCGGGTGCCGGTGGTGGTGTTGACCGGCGCTGTGGAGCTGGGTTTCAACCAAGCCGCGCTGCGTGCGGGCGCGCAAGACTATGTTGGCAAAGCCGGGCTGCTGCCAGAAACCTTGACCCAGGCAGTTGAAAACGCCATTGAACGCCTCCGGATGGCGCAAGCCTTTCAGGCCCAACGCCATGTGGCCGACGCGGCGCGGCGCCAGGTGCTGGAACTGGAAGGCCAGAACCGGCAGATGCAAGAAGCCAATCGGCTGAAGAGCCAGTTTTTGGCCAACATGTCGCACGAGCTGCGCACGCCCTTGACGGCCATCATTGGCTTTGCCGACTTGCTGCAGCTGGGCACGATTGCACACGATTCACCCCGGTACCAAACCTTTCTGGGGCACATCGGCAGCAGCGGCCGCCACCTCTTGCGGCTGATCAATGATGTGCTTGATCTCTCCCGGGTGGAGTCGGGCAAGTTTGAGTTTTTCCCGGAGGCTTTTGATCTTGCCCAAATGGTCAAAGAAGTCTTGGACATCCTGCAGACCGAGCGATTGCGCAAACAGCTACATATCGTGGCCGACATTGAGCCGGCATTGGGCCTGCTGACGCTGGACCCCGCGCGGCTCAAACAGGTGCTCTACAACTACCTGTCCAATGCCATCAAATTCACGCCGCAAGGCGGGCTGATCACGGTGCGGGCCAGTGCCGTGGGCGCCCACCATGTGCGGCTGGAAGTGGAGGACAGTGGTATTGGCATTGCAGCGCAGGATGTGCCGCGGTTGTTCACTGCCTACCAGCAGCTGGATGCCGGATTCACCAAACAGTACGAGGGTGCGGGTCTTGGCCTGGCCCTGACACGGCAACTGGTGGCAGCGCAAGGCGGCAGCGTGGGTGTGCGCAGCAGGCTGGGCCAGGGCAGTGTGTTTCATGTGCTGCTCAACCGCCTGCACGGGACTGACCTGATGCCCGCCGCAGCACCGGCGTACCCGCCGGCCGAGCCAATCGACAACCGTTTTCTGGTGATTCACCCGGCGCAAGACGATCCGCCGCCGGCCATTGCCGGCTTGACTGCGGACACATTTTTGACTGCGGCCGCCTATTCGACCGCAGTCACCTATTCGACAGCGGTCACATTCGCCATTGCCGGTGTGTTGTGCAAACCGATTTGCGCCGACGAGATGGTGTCGGCAATGGCAGGCTTTCACCTGCCGGGCAGTGGCGCCGTGACGGTGGTGGTGGTTGACCACGACCCAGTGGCGTTGGACTTGATGCGGGCCACGCTGCAGGCCATGGGCATTGACGCGGTCTGTCAGCTGGATGGGCGTGAGGCCTTGCGTGATCTTGACCTGCACCGCCCCGACGCCATCATCCTGGCACTGGTGCTGCCGGTGTTTGATGCCTTTGCCGTGCTAGATGCCCTGCAGCGGCTGCCGGCCTGGCGTGACACGCCGGTGTTTCTGTGGACTGATCGGGTCTTGACCGACAGTGAGCATGCAATGCTGGGCCAGTCGGCGCAGGCCTTGTTGCGCCAGCGCAGCAGGGCGTTGGCCGCCAATGCACCCAATGGTCTGCACTTGTGAGTGCGCCCTGTGTTGCACCTCGTGGCGCGCCCCGCGTGCTGGTGGTTGACGACAACCCGCTCATTGTTGAGCTGACGCGCTGTGTGCTGGGTGCCGCCGGGTTTGTGGTGGAGTCAACAACCGATGCAGACCATGCGCTGCTGCTGATTGCCGCTTTCCAGCCGGACTTGATCTTGATGGACATCCAGATGCCCGCCATGGACGGCCTGGAGCTGACCCGGCGACTGCGCGCTGACCCGGCACTGCGGCATACCGTGGTGGTGGCCTTCACCGCCTTTGCAATGAAAGGTGATGCCGTCAAGATGCTTGACGCTGGCTGCGACGGCTACATTGCCAAACCGTTTGACGTGGCGTCGTTCGCACAAACGGTGCGGTCCTATCTGCAGGTGCGGGGCAATGGCGCAGCCCAGCAGACTGCCGCCTACTGATCGACCGCCAGGTAGCCATGCACCAGCGCATCAGCGGAGCCCAGTGCATTGAGGTTGTTGACACCCCAGCACGGGTTGCCGGCCTTGATGGCCACGCCAGTGACGACGGCGCTGGCCCCCGCAGCGCGGTCGGCGCTGCCGGGCGCGGCCACCAGGTCCACGATGGCAATGTTGTTGGCAATGTTGGCGGCCGACGGAAACAGGAAGAACTCTTCGTAGTTGCCCGACGCCCCGGTATTGCCTTGCCTGAAATCGATGCTGGTGACGATCAGCACCTTGCCAGCCGGGATCACGAATGGGCTGAGCGTGCCGTCGCCATTGACCTGGGTGTCGAGCATCAACCACGGGCTGGGGATGCACTTGGCACGCGACGAGCGCAAGGTGACCAGATCACTGGCCTTGGTGGGCCCCAGAAATGCACCGGCTGAGCCCGGGTTGGTGACGGTCACCGACAAGGGTGTGTTGACCACCCGCACCGGGGTGGACCCAACCTGGGCTACGCTCTGGGTGGAATGGCACAGCAGCGAGACGCCGAGCGCCATGAAAGAGGCAGCCAGCATTGGCGAACGTTTGGCCTTGACCATGGAATCTCCCGACGTGTTGGTTGTGAACAGGGCAGCGGTGGCGCGGATCAACGCACACGCCGCAGGCCAGCAAGCAGAGTGCTTGCTGTGAGCACCAGCGCCAGCGTGGCCGGCTCAGGCACGGCCTGCGTTTGCGCGTAGATGAAATCGTCGAGCTGATAAGCCGGCACCAGCGTGGGGTCGCCGTTGGCGTCCAGTGGCACGATGGACAACAGATTGACCTGGCGAAATTCAGCGCTGGCATCGGCCACCAGGCCGAGAAAGAAGCGACCGCCGGCACTGTCGAGTGCGGCATTGCTGGCGAATGCGCCAGCGCCGCTGCCATCACCGATTTGAATGCGGTACACACCAGCGGCAATGGTGTCGAAGGACGGCGCGTACAGCACGCTCAGGCCAAAGGCACGCAGCCCGGTGGCCCCTGCAGACAACAGCGACACCGCATCACCGCCCACAAACACGTCGAACGGGCCACCCAATGCCTGGCCGCCATCACCGCCAGGCACCACAGCGGGTTGCACGGCGGACGAAAACGAATACGTGAAGTTGCCCAGCGTGGCTGCGTTGGCAATGGCCCCAGGCGCATACGATTCAAAGTCATCAGCGACGGTCGCACCACCAATGGCCGCTATAAACGTTGCCCGGTCGGTGTAGGCCACGACAGCGGCAAAGCTGGGAACGGTGGTGGTCAACAGGGCGGCAAATACCCAGGCGGTGGCGGCTTTTGAGCGGGATGCAGGACAGATCATTGGCTAACTCCAAACCGGGCTGATGCTAGGGGCGGCGACGGTTCGGCACCAGCCCCATGAATGCAGGTGCCGGTGGCGGGCTGATTTGCTGCGGCTGCGGCTGCCGCGGTCGCCAGTGCAGAGTCCGCGTGCATTTGGCGCGGCGCGCCGCGTGTTGACCGGCGCGTGTTTCTAGCCGGGTGCCGATCGCCGCTTGGCCAGCCATTGCAGCAGGGTGCGGTACAGCAGTTCGGCTTCGATGGGTTTGGTGATGTGGTCGTCCATGCCTGCGGCCAGGCATTGCGCGCCTGATGTATCAAAGGCATTGGCCGTCATGGCCAGAATGGGGGTGTCGGCATTGGCCGAAACCTGCCGGATCAAGCGGGTGGCGGCCAGGCCGTCCATCACCGGCATTTGCATGTCCATCAGGATCAGGTCATAACGGCGCTGGCCCGCGCGGTCCACCGCCAGGCGGCCGTTTTCGGCCACATCCACCTGCAGGCCCACGGCGGTGAGCAGGGCCACTGCCACCTCCTGGTTCACCGGGTTGTCTTCTGCCAGCAGGACGCGGCCCCCGCCACGGCGGCGCAGTGTGTCCTCGGCTGTGGTGGCGCCGGGTTGGCTGGCTGGCGGGCCGCTGTAGACCAGCGCCGGCCGTGCCGCAGCAGCGGGGTCGGCATTGACCGGCAGGCTGACCCAGAAGGTGCTGCCCTGGCCAGGCGCACTGGTGACGCCAATTTGCCCGCCCAGCAGGTGGACCAGCCGGCGCGAGATGGCCAGGCCCAGCCCCGTGCCGCCGTGCAAGCGGGTGGTGGACGCATCGGCCTGCTCAAACGGTTCAAACAGGCGTTGTTGCTGCTCGGTGGTGAGGCCGATGCCGGTGTCGGTAACCGCCAGGTGCAGCACCGTGCCCACGCACCCGGGCTGCCAGGCCAGCCGCACAGTGATGCTGCCCGCCTGGGTGAATTTGACGGCGTTGGAGAGAAAGTTCAGCAGCACCTGGCCGATGCGCTGCCCGTCGGCCACCACGGTGGGTGGCAGGCCGTGCAGGTCAATCACCGTCTCCAGGCCCTTGGCCAGCGCCAGCTCGGCAACCAGTGCGTGGGTCTCGGTCACCAGGGCGTTGACATCCACCACCGCCGGATGGATCTGCAGCTTGCCGGCCTCGATCTTGGAGAAATCCAGCACATCGTTGATGACCCCCAGCAGGTGGCGGGCCGCGCTTTTGATGCCACCCAGCTGCTGGCTTGGCCGGCCCGGGCTGACCTGGCGGCCCAGCAGGTGGGCAAAGCCGAGGATGGCATGCAGGGGTGTGCGAATCTCATGGCTCATGTTGGCCAGAAAGTCGCTTTTGGCGCGGTTGGCCCGGTCGGCCTCCACACGCGCTGCTGACAACGCCTTGTTGGTCTCCAGCAGTGCTGCGCTGCGGTGGGTCAGCAGGTCTTCCAGGTGGTTGCGGTGCTGGTCAAGCTCAGCGGCCAGGCGCCGTTGCCCGCTGACGTCCTCCATGATCGCGATGATGTTGCACAGCACGCCCGCCGCATCACGCAACGGGTGCAGGCTGAGGCGGGCGGTGTAGGCCACGCCGCCAGGGCGCTGCGCGGGCTGCTCACCGTGCCAGCTGTGCTGCTGCACCAGGGCTGGGCCGGGCCCATCAGCCGCTGTCGGGCCGCTGCCCGGTGGCAAGCCCAGGGCCACGCCCAGCGCCACACCCAGCGGCTGGCCCAGCGCAGATTGGCCTGGCCAGCCGCAGATGCGGTCAAACGCGGGGTTGGTGCGCAGCAGCTGCGCCTGGGCATCGCAGATGGCAATGCCTTGGTGGCTTTCTTCAAAGACGCGGTTGGTCAGTGCCAAGGCCGCGTTGCTGGCGCGCAGGTCATTCACCAGGTCGGCCAGCGAGCGGGCAAATACTGCCACCTCGCCCACCGCTGCGGGCTTGGGGATGGCGGTGGACAGCTCGCCCTGGCGGATGCGCTCAGCGGCCCGGGAGATGGCCTCCAGCGGTGCCAGCTGGCGCCGCAGGATGGCCCACAGCAGGCCCGAGAAGACCAGCGACGCCGTGCCGCCGATGGCAAAAATCAGCCACTGCAGGCGCTGTGCTGGTGCAAATGCATCGGCTTGGGACCGGGTGGCCAGCACCTGCCAGCCGAGCGGGTTGCTATCGCCAGGCGCGCGGACGCTGAGGTAGCGGGTGTCGTCCGCAGCGGCGAGATTGGCGGTGACATTCGCGGCGACATTCGCGGCGACATCGGTGGCTGTCGGCGCGTCGGTGGCACCGATCAGCACCTGGCCGGCCTGGTTGAGCACGGCCAGCTCAACCCCCGGCACGGACAGGCCGTCCAGCAACTGGCGGCGCAGGTCGCGCGCCCATTGCAGGCTGAGGTGGGCCGCCAACACACCCGGTGGCCCACCGTCAGGCCCCCGCACTGGCGCCACCACATCGAGCAACCGCAGCGACGGCTGGCCTACCGCGCTGGCGGGCAGCAAAGAGGCCAGCAGATGGGCCTCATGCGCATCCAGCAGACCGGGCCGCTGCTGGCCCAGCACAAACCAATCCCGGGCAGCGGCGTTTTGGCCCAACAGCAGGCCGCCGGTGGCGGCGGTGACACGGCCTGTGGCGTCCGTCAGGCCGATCCAGGCCAGATGGGGGTAAGCGCTTTGCACCGACGCAAACAGCGCGGCCTTGCTGGCGGCGCTTGCCGCAGGATCGCGGATCCCGTCCAGCGAAGCCAAAAACGCCACCTGGCGGCTGTGGGTTTGCAGGTCGTGCGCCAGGCGGGCCGACATGGCCTGCGCCACATGGCCTAACAGCGCACGCTGTTGGGCTTCAATGGTCTGCCGGCTGTAGTGGCTGACAGCCTGGCTGGAGACCAGGGCCATGCTGATGCCCAGCAAGCCAAGGGTGATGGCAAGGCGCGACTTGAGGCTGGAGGGCATCAACATGGAAGGTGTCTGCAGCCCGGTGGCCAGGGCACTCCGTATCCATCAACAGGGCGCAGCGCCCTGTTCAGCGCAGTGCCACGCCCAGACTGCGATCTGGCCACTGCGGAATGACTTGCCGACCTAACAGCCCGGATGGTTGTGCTGGTTTGGTGCGGTTTGCAAATGAGTGTAGCCGGCCAGTTGGTCGCAACCGGCACGGCGCAGCGGGGTGATTTGACGGTCAGGACCAATCGATGCGCTCACGGCCGCACGCCGGGTGTCTCCACCACCATGCCCGCCGCCCGCTCGGCCAGAAACGCTTCCAGCGCCAGCCATTCCACGGCATCTGGCGCAAACGGCTCCGCGCGCACGCCGACCACGCAGCCGCGCAGGCGGCGTTGCAAGCTGCCCAGACTTTGCCATTCCAGCCGGTAGCTGGGGTAGTTGGTGGCGTGGGCTTGGGGGATGGTGGCGCCGGCCAGTTTTTGGCCGGCCGCCTGGTCATGGCAGTGGCTGCAGGCCAGGTTGAGCTGGCCCAGGCGCATGCCCCAAAGCGCCTGGCCCTGGGCGCGCAGTGGGCCCAAGCGGGTGTCCACCGGCGGCGCCAGCGGCAGACCGCGCGATTGCAAGCCCACGTAGGCGGCCAGCGCCAATGCATCGGCGTGGTCGGCTGGCAGGGCGGCGGTGTGCTGGTGGCGTTGGCGGCAGGTGTTGATGCGGCCGGCCAGGTTGAGCGGCTGGCCCAGCCTGCCATCCCAAGCCGGGTAGCGGGCGGCCACGCCGGCCATGCTGCGGGGTGCTTCACTGTGGCCGCCGTGGCAGTCGGCACAGCTTTTTTGGGCGCTGCCGGCGGGGCTGCGCCACAGCGCGGCGCCGTCCAATACCGCCAGCAGGCCGGGGTTCTGGCTGTCGTCACGCTGCAGGGTTTGCAGGGCCGGGCTCATGAAGTGCAGGCCGGAGCGGCGGCTGTCTGGCTGGGTTGGCGCTGGCGCCTGGGCGCTTGCTGCGCTGGCGGTGGCGAGCGCCAAACACCCGGCCAACCACGCAGCCGGCTGTGTCACCAACCGGTGGCCGGCGCTTGGGCGCTGCATCACACCAGTTGCAGCGCCCGCGTCTCGCGGTGCTGGAAACCGTTGTCGCCCAGCCATTCAAATTGCAGCGTGCCAGGCCCATCGGCACGCACCCAGAAGGCCAGATAGGGGTTGGCGGCGATGGCCGGGTGCAGGGTGATGCGGCAGACCTGCACACCGTCCAGCGTGCATTCAAAACTGGTGATCAGGCTGCGCGGCACCACATTGCCGTAGCCGTCTGGCCGCAGGCCGTTTTCCATCGGGTGGCCCAGCAGGGCGCGCACCTCAAACGGCTCGCCCTTGCGGGTTGCGGCGGGCAGGGTGATCAGGCTGCGGGTTTTTGGGGTGTCGGCCATGTGTTGCTGCCCTAACCCTCAATGCACGCGGCCAGGGTGACGATCACGTCCACTGTGTGCTGCCACTGGCTGCCGTCGGCCAGCCGGGCCAGCGCCACCAGTTGTTGTGAGGTGGCCAGGCGGATGCGGGTGGACGCCTCAGCCCGGCCGGCAGCCGGGCCAAAGTTGAAGCGCACCACATCACGCTGCGGGTTTTTCTCGTTGAAGACGATGATCTCTTGCACCCGGTCGGTGGTGGTCATGGGGCTTTGCACCCGCACGGTGATGGGCACGGCGTTGCCGTTTTCCACCAGCGGGGCAATCTCCAGCGTGACGCGGCCCTGGCCCACCGGCTTGCCGCCGGCCCAGTGGCGCACCACGTCGGCCAGGCTGCTGGTACTGACGGCCAGCGCCGGGGTGGTGGCCAGCAGCAGCCAGCCGCCGGTGGCGGCCAGCAGATGGCGGCGCGGCAAGCGCAGTGGCAAATTCAGCGGCCGCTTCATTGCAAGCTGGCCAGGTAGGCCACCACGTCGTCCAGCTGGGCCGGGCTGAGCAGCGGCTTGCCTTGCTGCGCGCTGGCCACACGCTGCAGGCCGCTGGTGCGGCCATAGCTGGGCATCACAGTGTGTGGGTTGAACTGCTCAGGCGCCAGCAGGTGCTGGCGCAAGCTGTCAGTGCTGAGGCGTGTACCCACACCGGCCAGCGCCGGGCCCAGCGTGCCTTGGGCTTGCACCGGCTGGCCGGGCAGTGCGTGGCACAGCACACACAAACCCTGGGTGCGGCTGGCCACGATTTGACCGCCGCGTGCAGCATCACCTGCAGCGTGCGCTGCGCCGGCGGCCAGCAGCACCAGCAGCAACACACCATGCCCCACCATCCTCATGCCCGTTTCAAGTTTTGCTGCTTGATCGGCAAGTGGCGGATGCGCTGGCCGGTGGCGGCAAAGATGGCGTTGAGCACCGCCGGTGCGGCCACTGCAATCGTGGGCTCACCCACCCCGCCCCAAAAGCCACCCGACGGCATCACGATGGTCTCGACCTGGGGCATTTGCGCCATCAGCAGCGCCGGGTAGTTGTGGAAGTTGCTTTGCTGGAAGCGGCCGTCTTCCAGCGTGATCTCGCCAAACAGCGCGGCCGACAAACCGTAGGCAAACGAGCCCTCCACCTGCGCTGCAATTTGCTGCGGATTGACGGCGTGACCACTGTCGGTGGCGGCCACGATGCGGTGGACTGTCAACACCCCATCCGCACTGACAGACACCTCGGCGCAAGCCGCCACATAACTGCCAAAGCCCATGATCTGCGCCAGGCCCCGGTGTACTGCCTGGCCGTTGATGGGCGCGGCCGGTGCGCCCCAGCCAGCGCGCTGGGCCACGGCGTTGAGCACCGCCAGATGTTTGGGCGACGCGGCCAGCAACTGGCGGCGCAGCGCCAGCGGGTCTTGGTTGGTGGCGTGGGCGATCTCGTCGATAAAACATTCGAGGTAGATCGCGTTCTGGTTGAGGTTGACCCCGCGCCAAAAGCCCGGCCGCACCGGCGGGTTGCGCATGGCGTGGTCGATCAGCAGGTTGGGCACGGCATACCCCAGCGCGCCCTCGGCCCCACCGTTGTTGAGGCCTTGGAAGACCACCGGATCGCGCCCGTTTTGCATGTTTTGCGGAAACAGCGTGGCCAGGATGGACTGGCCGGAGATGCGCATGTGCAGTGCGCTCAAGCTGCCTTTGTCGTCCCACGCGGCGAGCAGCTTGCACTGGGTCACGGGATGATAAAAACCGTGCTGCATGTCCTCCTCGCGGGTCCACAGCAGCTTGATGGGCACACCTGGCATGGCCTTGGCAACCGCCACCGCCTGGCGCACCCAATCGGTGGCGCCGCGCCGGCCGAAGCCTCCACCCAGGTGGATTTTGTAGACCTCACATTGCGCCGGGGGCAGGCCTGCGGCTTCGGCCGCTGCGGCCAGTGCGGCCTCGCCGTTCTGGGTGGGTGTCCACACCTCGCAACGGGCGGGCTGGCCACCTGCCGCCGGGGTGAACTTGGCGGTGGCGTTCATCACCTCCATCGTGGCGTGGTTCTGGTAGGGGTAGCTGTAGACCGCTTCCAGTGTTTGTTTGGAGGCCGCCAGCACCTCACGCGCCTTGCCCGTCTCGCTGCCGACGATGGCGTCAGCCGCGTCCAACCCGGTCTTGAGCTGGGCTGCAATGTCGGCACTGCTGAGCTTGGCGTTGGGGCCTTCATCCCACACGATGTTGAGTGCGTCCAGCGCGGTTTTGGCGCGCCAAAAGGTGTCGGCCACCACCACCACCGCGCTGTCGCCTACCGGGATCACGGCCTTGACGCCTGGCTTGCCACTGATGCTGGCCGCATCAAAGCTGCGCACCTTGCCGCCCACCACCGGGCAGTCGCGGATGGCGGCGGTGAGCATGCCGGGCAGTTGCAAATCCATGCCGTAAATCTGCGCGCCGGTGGTCTTGTCCACCGTGTCCAGCCGGGGCAGGGGCTTGCCGGCGGTGGTCCAGATCTTGGGGTCGCGCAAGGCCACCTCGGTGGGGGCTTTGAGCTTGGCGGCGGCGGCTGCCACCGCGCCGTAGGTGGTGCGCTTGCCGCTGGCGACATGGTGGATGACGCCCAGGCCGGGGGTGCTGCACTCGGCGGCGGGCACGCCCCAGCCATCGGCGGCCGCCTGCACCAGCATCAACCTGGCCGCGCCGCCGCCTTTGCGCACGTAGTCATGCGACTCACGCACGCCCCGGCTGCCGCCGGTGGAAAAATTGCCCCACACCCGGTTGCGCGCCAGGTTCTGGCCCGGCGTGGGGTATTCGGTGCGCACACGTGCCCAGTCGCACTGCAGCTCTTCGGCCACCAGTTGGGCCAGGCCGGTGAGCGTGCCCTGGCCCATCTCGCTGCGGGCAATGCGCACCACCACGCTGTCATCGGGCTGCACCAGCACCCAGCAGTTGATCTCGGGGTTGCTGGCGCTGGCTGTGGTGCCGGCCTGGGCCGCGTTTTCGGCTGACATGAGTGGCGCATGGAAGCCCAGCATCAGCCCACCCGCGCTGGCGCTGCTGGTGGCGATGAAGGCGCGGCGCGACAGGGTGGTTGTTGTGGATGCAGTCATGTCAGCGCCCCTCAGCCTTTGGCTGCAACCAGCGCGATGGCTGCTTGCACCCGGTTGTACGTGCCGCAGCGGCAAATGTTGGTGATCTCGCTGCGGATCTCGGCCGCGCTGGGCTTGGGCTTGTCCTTGAGCAGCGCAGCCGCTGCCATCAACATGCCCGATTGGCAAAAGCCGCACTGCGGCACGTCCAGTTGCACCCAGGCCTGCTGCAGCGGGTGCTGGCCGCCGGGGGACAAGCCCTCGATGGTGGTGATCTTGGCATCGGCCGGCACGCTGGCCACCGGCCGCACACAACTGCGGGTGGCCACGCCGTCAATGTGGATGGTGCAGGCGCCGCACTGGGCAATGCCGCAACCGTATTTCGTGCCGGTGAGGCCGAGCTGCTCACGCAGCACCCACAGCAGTGGGGTGTCGGGCTCGGCATCGTGGGTGCGGCTGCGGCCATTGACGGTGAGCGTGGGCATCTGGTTGACTCCTCAGTGTGGGCCGGCCGATCATGCGCCAGCCCTTGGCCGCGCTGCAGCCGGCGGCGCCAACAGCCGGTGCTGGCGCTGGGTTATTGGGCCGCCGCCAGGGCCTACTTGGCTGCCAGCCCCAGGCGCTCGATCAACACACGCTCCTTGCGGAAGTTGTCTTTCACCCAGGCGCTGTAATCGGCCGTGTTTTTGTACCAGACGGGCTGGTTCAGCTGGTCCAGCACCTCCTGGTGTTTGGGGTCGTCCATGGCTTTCTTGAAGGCGTCGTGCAGCACCTTGACCACCGCCGGGTCCATGCCTTTGGGGCCCACCAGGCCGTAGGGCGAATTGCCCACCACGTTGTAGCCCAGCTCTTTGGCGGTGGGCACGTTGGGCCAGCTTTTGGTGCGGGTGTCGCCAAAGGTCACCAGCAGGCGCATCTGGCCGCCATCCACAAACTTGTCCCAGCCGGTGGCGTCGCTGGCGGCCATCACATGGCCACCCATCACCGCTTGCATGTTGTCGGCATTGCCTTTGAACGGGATGTGGTTCAACTCCACCTTGGCCACGTCGGCCACCTCTTCGATCAGCAGGTGCGGGCTGGTGCCGATGCCGGTGGACCCGTAGTCGATCTTGCCCGGCTGCTTGCGCGCCGCAGCGATGTAGTCGTTGAAGGTTTTGTAGGGTGAATCGGCCTTGACCACCAGGCCAAAGGTGTAGCCGGTGACGCCGATGATGGGCGTGAAATCCGTGGTGGGGTTCCACGCTGTTTTTTGCATGTGCGGGATGCGCAGCATGCCCATCGGGAATTGCGCGATGGTGTAGCCGTCCGGCTTGGCGCCCAGGGCCATGTTGCCCGGCCCGGTGGTGCCACCACCACCCGGTTGGTTGAGGATGATCACGTTTTGGCCCAGGTGCTTGCTGGCCAGTTCGGCCAGCGCGCGCAGGTGGCGGTCGGTGCTGCCGCCGGCCGGCCAGGGCACGATCAGGTTGATGGGCCGGCTGGGATAAGCGGCTTGCGCCAGGGCGGCGGTGCTGGTCAGGGCCAGTGCGCTGATCAGCGCAGCCGCGGCTGTGGTGGCCAGCACGGTGGCGCTGGCAGTGCCGGCCAGCAGGCGGCGGCGGGTGGTGCGGGGGGTCATGGCGGGGGATGTACTCCGAAGGGTTGGCGGCAAGCGGCGATGGCTTGGCGGCAGCCGGGTTAGGCCGGATGGCCGCTGCTGCGGGCGCTGCTTAAAGTGCTGTGCAGATATTCCGCAGAGAAGAACAAGCGCTGAAGCCGCAGCAGTCTACGGGCCGTGTCCAGCGCTGTAAACGCGCTTCAGGGTAAGCCAGCATGCTGCTGCGCGTTTTGACAGCGGCGGCAACAGTGCATGCAGCGCAGCGCCGGTGGCTTGTTTCGCACACCAGAAAAAAAGGATACCGCATGACCCGACAGCGCAGCCAGCCCGATGCCACCAGCGCCGCCGCACCGCAGGATGACCGGCGTTTTGTCACCGCGCTGGCGCGTGGCCTGGCGGTGCTGCGCTGCTTCAAACCACAAGACCGCTGGCTGGCCCACCAAGAGATCGCGCGCCGCAGCGGCCTGCCGCAGGCCACCGTGTCGCGCCTGACCTTCACCCTGACCAGCCTGGGCTATTTGCGCCACCGCAGCCCGCGGGGTGAATACGCGCTGGCACCGGGCGTGCTGGCGCTGGGTTTTGCGATGCTGCAAAACTTTGATGTGGGCCGCATCGCCAGGCCCCACATGCAGGCGCTGGCTGACCACGCGCAGGCGGCGGTGTCGCTGGGTGTACGGCATGAGCTGAGCATGGTTTATGTGGCCCATTGCCGCAGCACGGCCAGGCTGGTGTTGGGGCTGGACGTGGGCGCCCGCCTGCCGTTGGCCAGCACGGCCATGGGCCGCGCCTTGCTGTGCGCGCTGCAACCGGCCGAGCGGGCGCGGCTGATGCAGCGGGTGCTGGCGGCTGTGCAGCCCGGCGCTCAGGACGACGCCACCACGCTGCAAGACGGCCTGGACCGCGCCCTGGCCCAGCACGCCGCCGCAGGTTTTGTGACCAGCGAAAGCGAATGGGAGCCCGAAATCACCGCCGCCGGTGCGCCTTTGGATTTAGGTGACGGCCGCGAACCCCTCAGCCTGACGGTGGGCGGCGCGTCGGCCCGGCTCAACGGCCCTTGGCTGCATGAGGACTTGGGGCCAGCGCTGGTGCGCACGGTGCGCGCCATCACTGCGGATTTGCAGGCGGCGCAGTGGGAGGCTTGAGGCGGGTTGCTGTGGCGAGGGTTCAGGTCGGGAGCGGGATTGGGCTCTGAGCTGACTTTGCCTGGTTGCTTGAAAGCAGTCTTTCAATGGCCTGCGCGAGAGCGCCGCGCCGGCCTGACGTGTTCTGCTCCGTGTCCCCCGCCGCCGGCAAAACCGCCGCCGGCGGGGGACACGGAGTCAGCCGGTCACCCGGTGGCATCGGCCTCGCGCCGCCGTTGAAGCGGACTGTCGGAATACCCGCTCCGAGCCCAGTCCCGACTCTCCGCGCGGTGCGACGGGTTGCCCGCACAGGTGCGTCACCAAGGCGCGGGCCCCCTGCCGCGTGGCCGCTGACAATCGACCGGTGAGCAACCCCCAAACCATCGCCGTGATTGACTTTGAGACCACCGGCATGAGCCCGACCCAGGGTGCCCGTGCCACCGAGGTGGCGGCTGTGCTGGTGCGGGACGGTCGCATCGTGGGCCGCTTTGCCAGCCTGATGCGCAGTGGCGCCTGGGTACCGCCCTTCATTGAGCAGCTCACCGGCATCAGCAACCGCATGCTGGCCAGCGCGCCGCCGTCAGCCGAGGTGATGCAGCAGGTCAGCGCCTTTACCGCTGGTTGTGGTGTGGTGGCGCACAACGCCAGCTTTGACCGGGGCTTCTGGCAGCACGAGCTGGCTTTGGCTGGCTGTGAACCGGGCGGTGAAGACGGCAATGACGGACAAGCCAATGCAGCCTCGGCGCCACCGCTGGACGACAGTTTTGCCTGCACCCTGCTGCTGTCGCGCCGCTTGTTCCCCGAGGTGCCCAACCACCGGCTGGGCACGTTGGCGCAGTGGCACGGCATCGTGCCCACGGGCCGCGCCCACCGGGCGCTGGCCGATGCCGAGGTCACGGCCGAGCTGTGGTTGCGCATCGTGGGCCAGGTGCAGCGGCGCTACGCGGCCAGCGTGCCGGGTTTGCCATTCGGCTTGCTGCGGGCGCTGCAGCGCACTCCGCGTGCCGGGCTGCAGCGCTGTGTGGACCGTTACTTTGCAGACCAGCCCGCCGCTGTGGCCGATGCCGCGCAGCCGGCTTGAGCGGGCGCCGTGATGCCCACGCCCGCCACAACACCGCCTGTTGCGCCCGCCGCCCCG
Source organism: Betaproteobacteria bacterium (assembly GCA_043759535.1). Lineage (GTDB taxonomy): Bacteria > Pseudomonadota > Gammaproteobacteria > Burkholderiales > Burkholderiaceae_C > Pseudaquabacterium. The sequence continues at coordinate 34,801 of JAYVLI010000006.1, forward strand.
CTAGACCACCGCGCCCTGCTGGCCGTGCTGGTGGCTGTGGCACTGGCCACACTGGACACGGCCATTGCCAACACCGCCCTGCCGGTGATTGCGGCGGATCTGCAGGCCCAGCCCGCCGCGTCGATCTGGGTCATCAACGCCTACCAGTTGGCGGTGGTGGCCACCTTGCTGCCGTTTGCCGCGCTGGGTGATGTGCTGGGGCCGCGCCGGGTGTTTTTGGGTGGCCTGGCGTTTTTTACCGTGGCCTCACTGGGCTGCGCGCTGGCGCCCAACCTGCTGCTGCTGGCCGGCGCACGGGCGCTGCAGGGCATTGGCGCCGGTGCGCTGATGAGCGTGAATCTGGCGCTGATCCGGGCCATCTTTCCCAGTGCGCAATTGGGCCGGGGTGTGGGCCTCAACGCCCTGGTGGTGGGTGTGGCGTTTGCGGTGGGGCCGACGGTGGCGTCGCTGCTGTTGGCTGTGAGCAGTTGGCCTTGGCTGTTTGCGATCAACGTGCCGCTGGGTGCGCTGGCCTTGTTGTTTGCCTGGCCGGCGTTGCCGCGGGCCGCACGGCGCGGCCACGGTTTTGATCCACTCACCGCCGCGTTGACCATGCTGGGTTTTGCCGCGCTGATTGGCACGCTGGCCGGCGCGGCGCAGGGTGAGCCGTGGCCGCTGGTGCTGACGGGGGCCGCCACCGTGGTGGCCTGCACAGCGGTGTTGTTGCGGCGGGAGGCCGGCCACCCGGCGCCCATGTTGCCGGTGGATTTGCTGCGCCGGCCGCTGTTTGCGCTGTCGGCACTCACCTCGTGGGCGGCGTTTTCGGCGCAGGGCCTGGCGTTTGTGGCGCTGCCGTTTTTTTGCGCCAGCGTGCTGCAGCGCGACCCGGCCGACACCGGCTACCTGATGACACCCTGGCCCATCGTGGTGGCGCTGGCGGCACCGATTGCCGGCCGTTTGTCTGACCGCTATCCCGCCGGCCTGCTGGGTGGTGTGGGCCTGGCTGTGTTGTGCGCCGGTCTGGCCAGTTTGGCGCTGCTGCCGGCAGATGCGTCCACGCCCGACATCGTCTGGCGCATGGCGCTGTGTGGTGCCGGCTTTGGTGGCTTCCAGTCGCCCAACTTGCGGGCTTTGATGTCCAGCGCCCCGCCTGAGCGCAGCGGTGGCGCCAGCGGCGTGATTGCCGTGGCGCGCTTGACCGGCCAGGCCACTGGCGCGGCGCTGGTGGCGCTGTGTTTTGGCTTGGCTGGCAGCCACAGCGGCCCGACCTGGGCGCTGGCATTGGGCGCGTTGTTTGCGGCTGGCGCGTCAGCCGCCAGTTTTGCCCGCCTGCGGCTGGGTTGAGCACGTGGCGGGCTGACGTTAGGCCGGGCTGCCGCTGCAGTGGCCCGCTATGGTGTGCGCGCCACACAGGGCCAAAGCTGGGGATGGTGTTTGACGGCCGCGCCAGTAACCTTTGTTCACAAGTCGGGCTGGTATGCCGCCGCAGCGTGCGCTGGTGACAGGCCTGCACTGGGAGACCCGCATGCCGATCTCGCACCCCTGTTCTGTTTGTGTGCCGCAGCGTCTGCGGCGGGTTTGCCAGGCCGCACTGCTCAGCGCTGCCGGCTTGTGCGCAGGGCTGCCAGCCCAGGCGGCGGAAGTGTTCAGCATCAACGTCACGGCTGGCAGCAGCACCAACCTGAGCAGCGGGTCGGCCAGTTACACCACCGCGCAGCAGGCATTTGACGGCCTGCGTGATGCGTCGCTGCAAGCGTTGGCGCCCACCTACAACAGCACCACGCCGGCCAGCATGCTGATTGACTACCGTGGGTTGGCGCTGAACACGGCATTTCCCAACAGCGGCCCGCGGTTGAACCTGAACATCCCCAAGCTGGGCATTGCTCAGCAGTTCAACGGCAGCACACGCGAGGCCAGCCGCCAGTTGCTGCGCGACTATTTCAAGTCGGGTGACGCGCTGAACCGCATCATGCAGACGCTGGCTGAATCGTCCCCGGTCGACCCGATTGCCGGCAACCCCGCCAGCCTACAAACCCGCATGGTGGACGGCAGTTACCAGCGCCATTTCAAGCTGCTGGCCAGCACCTTGGCGGGCCGTGCTTTGGGCATGTCAACCGGCGCGCAGGCCGGCCCGCCCCTCTGGCTGGCCGCTGCCGGCACCGACGCGCCGGTGCTGGGCGACCGGGCGCGGGACCTGGACAGCCGCTCCGGCGCCATGGCCCAGTTGGACCTGGCGCGCTACAGCCGCGCCGGGCTGGACAGCACGGTGGCCAGCGTGTCCGCCAGTTATGCCTTTGCCACCGGGCCCGACCGGCCGCTGTCCCTGGACGGTGAGCTCAACAGCGCCAGCACCGAAGGGGCCAAAAGCTACGGCGGCAACCTGGGCCTGGCCTACCGGCTGCGCCTGCAAGACAGTTGGTACCTGGTGCCGTCACTCAGCGTGGGCTTGTCGGCATCCCCTGACTTGGGCGCCGCCGGCAGCATGGTCTCGGCGGCGCTGACCAGTGCGTACCGCCTGGCTGAGCAGGCCGACTACGCGCTGTGGATGGGCAATGCGGTACATCTGACCAAGACCGTGAACACCTCGCTGTCGGGCTACAGCTTCAACGCCGGCCTGCACAACGTGGTGTTCACCAACGGCCTGGTGTTGTCACTCACCCCGGCGTCGCTGTGGCAGGGTTACTGGCTGGAGCTGTCACTGGCCGATACCCGCTACACCGGCAGCACGGTGTATGACCGGCGTTACGACGAACTGGGCATTGCCCTGGTGCAGGCGCGCCGTGGTGGGGGTGGGCCGGCCACGCTGCGGGGGGAGCTGAACCTGCTCAACACCACCCACTCCAAAGGCTGGGGCGTCAAGGTGCAGGCCACGTTTTGACGGCAGTGGCGTGGTGCTGCCCTGCCGCCAGCATGCCCTGACGCTCTAAAGTCCTAACGCGCCATCGGCACGGCCGGCAAGCGCACCTGCGGCGGTGGTCGGGGCGCCAGGCGCAGGCCATTGCGCATCAGCCGCACGATGGAATCGACCTGGTCGCGGGTTTGTTGGGTTTTGGTGGGCGGCTGGTCACGTAACACGGTGGCCACCTCATCCGCCAGCACGGGCACCGGCTGCCAACTGTTGGTGGCCGAGCTGAGGCGGATGCTGCCGTCCAGCACCCCCACAGCCAGGCTGTTGTCCTGGCCCACGCGGACCCAAAAGCTGGTGCCCTCCACCCCGGCGGTGACGTATTTGGTCTTGACCTTGAACTGACCCTGGGTCTGTTTGAAGACCCGCACAAAAAACTCACCAAAGTCGGCGATCAACGAGCCCAGTTGCACCCGGGTGCCGGGCAGCAGCACCGCCTCATGGCCGTCCGGGAAACGGATGACGGCCACGGTGCCGGCCCCGCTTTCCACCACATCGCCGGTGGCCAGTGGCATGCCCACGTCCACCACCAGTGGCTGGCCGCTGCGGTGGATGCGCAGGCCGTCACGCACCTGCGCTGCGCTGGCGTTGACGTAACTGCCAGGCTGGGCGGGGTCAAGCGCGCCCACGTTGTGCAGCGCCAGCCCGCCGGGTGCAGCGCAACCCCCCAGCGTCAACAGCAGCCAGCCGGCCAGCAGCCAGGTGGCAAGCTGGAAGAAAGCAAGTCGGAAGACAGCAAACCGGCACAGCGGCGGGGGCGGGTGTTGCATGGTCAGTCCTTGTCAAACACCCGCAGCGCCCAGCAGGCCACGGCGGCGCAGCAGCACGCCCGAGACCCAGTAGGCAAAAGTGAACGCCGCCAAGTGGTAGGCGCTGTTGAGCAGCACATGAAATTCAGCACACAACCAGGCACCCAGTGCCAGGTAGGCCAGCGGCACCGCCACCACAAACGCCCGGCCCCACAGCGGCCGCAGCAGGGTGCGCCAGAAGCGGCCCACCAGCCCCATCGCGCCCATGGCCAGCATCACCACAAACTGGCCCAAGGGCGACAGGGCG
>JAYVLI010000007.1:0-2500 GCA_043759535.1 Betaproteobacteria bacterium
GAGTTCTTGCACCTGGAATACGCCGACAAAGCCACGCTGTATGTGCCGGTGGCGCAGTTGCACCTGATCAGCCGCTACACCGGCGTCAGCGCTGACGAGGCGCCCTTGCACAGGCTGGGCAGCGGCCAATGGGACAAAGCCAAGCGGAAAGCCGCCGAGCAGGTGCGTGACGCTGCCGCCGAGTTGCTCAACCTGTATGCCCGCCGTGCGGCGCGTGAGGGCTACGCCCACCGCTACTCCGCGCACGATTACGAGGCGTTTGCGTCCAGTTTTGGTTTTGAAGAAACGCCAGACCAACGCGCCGCCATCCACGCGGTGATCCAGGACATGGTCAGCCCACAACCGATGGACCGCCTGGTGTGTGGTGATGTGGGCTTTGGCAAGACCGAGGTGGCGCTGCGGGCTGCCTTTATCGCGGTGATCGGCGGCAAACAGGTGGCCATCCTGGCGCCCACCACACTGCTGGCCGAGCAGCACTACCAAACCCTGGTCGACCGCTTTGGCAAGTGGCCGGTGCGCATTGCCGAGATGTCGCGTTTCCGCTCACCCAAAGAGGTCAAGGCCGCGTTGGAGGGCCTGGCCAACGGCACGGTGGACATCGTTGTGGGCACCCACAAGCTCATCAGCCCCGATGTGGTTTACAAGAGACTCGGCCTGCTGGTCATCGACGAAGAACACCGCTTTGGTGTGCGCCACAAAGAGGCCATCAAAGCCATGCGGGCCGAGGTGGATGTGCTCACACTGACCGCCACACCCATCCCCCGCACCCTGGGCATGGCACTGGAAGGCCTACGCGATTTGAGCGTGATCGCCACCGCGCCGCAGCGCCGCCTGGCCATCAAAACCTTTGTGCGCAGCGAGGGCAACAGCGTGATCCGCGAGGCCGTGCTGCGTGAGCTCAAACGTGGTGGCCAGATCTACTTCTTGCACAACGACGTGGCCACCATCCAGGCCCGCTTTGACCGCCTGACCGAGCTGGTGCCTGAGGCCCGCATCGCCATCGCCCATGGCCAAATGCCCGAGCGCCAACTTGAAGCGGTGATGCGCGACTTTGTGGCCCAGCGCCACAACGTGCTGCTGTGCTCCACCATCATCGAGACCGGCATTGACGTGCCCAGCGCCAACACCATCGTCATCAGCCGGGCCGACAAGTTTGGCCTGGCGCAATTGCACCAGTTGCGTGGCCGCGTGGGCCGCAGCCACCACCAGGCCTACGCCTACCTGCTGGTGCCCGACACCGAGACGCTGACCAAACAGGCCCAGCAGCGGCTGGACGCGATCCAGAGCATGGAAGAGCTGGGCTCGGGCTTTTACCTGGCCATGCACGACCTGGAGATCCGCGGCGCCGGTGAGGTGCTGGGTGAGCATCAAAGCGGCAACATGATGGAAGTGGGCTTCCAGCTCTACAACGACATGTTGGCCGAAGCGGTGCGGGCGCTCAAAGCCGGCCAGGAGCCGGACCTGTTAAGCCCCACCGGCGTGTTTGGCGGCGCCACCGAGATCAACCTGCACGCGCCCGCACTGCTGCCCGACAGCTATTGCGGTGATGTGCATGTGCGGCTCAACCTCTACAAACGCCTGGCCACGGCCGACAAGCCTGAGCAACTTGACATCCTGCTGGAAGAGCTGACGGACCGGTTTGGCAAGCTGCCCGCTCAGGGTCAGACCCTGTTTGACACCCACCGCCTGCGCGTGATGGCCCGGCCTTACGGCGTGTCCAAGATCGATGCCAACCCCAAGCTGATGAGCATCACCTTCCGCCCCAACCCACCCATCGACGCCATGAAGATCATTGCCCTGGTACAGAAGAACAAAAACGTCAAACTGGCCGGCAACGACAAGCTGCGCATCGAGCGTGAATTTGCCGCGCCGCAAGACCGGGCGCAGTATGTGCGGGATGTGCTGCGGGCCCTCGGGCCGCCGGTGGCGGCTGTGCGGTAGGGCTGCCGCCAACGGCGGCGCTTCGGTAAACGCCTCAATCTTCTGCTGCGGCCCCATGCACCCGGTCCAGCCGATTCATCGCCCAGGCATAAAACCAGACGATGGCGCAAAACACGCCTAACGCGCCCTGGGCGGTGGCCCAAACGCCAAACGGCCAACCGAAGAAGTTGAAGGCCAGGGACTGGCCAAACCAACCCACCGCCAGCGTCACCACGCCCCACAGCAACAGCAGGTTGCGGCTCAAGCGCACCGTCTGCCGCCAGTAGGCGCTGGTGCTGCCGGCAGCGTCCGGGGGGGTCTCTGTGGCGGGCTTCATGCGCAGCGATGCTAGCGCTTTTCCAACCCCGGCCACCGCACACCCCCATGCGAGAATCGCCGCGTGCCCGCACCCGCAGGCCCTGAACAACTTGCCGCCCGCGCGGCGCTGCTGGACACACCCAACATGGACATCGAACAAGTCAACGCCATCGGCACGCTGCTCGCCGATCTGAGCGCCCGCACCGAGCAGCTCCGGGGGTATCTTTGACTACGACCGCAAATCCCTGCGCCTGAACGAGGT
>JAYVLI010000008.1:0-17924 GCA_043759535.1 Betaproteobacteria bacterium
GGGGCTCAAAACCCCTGTTGCCCACCACCTCAGGCGGATGCGCTGACGCTGCTGACCGTGTCGGCGGCTGTGCTGGCGCGGGCGTCATGGCGCAGCACCTGGTCGGCAAAGCCAGGGTTGTTGGCCCGCCAGCCCTGCCGCGCTGACCGGTCTGACGTGCCGTCTGACGTGGCGCCGGACATGCTGCCGGACGCGCTGCTGTCATCGCCGTTACCGTGGACGCCACCTGGCGGAGGCCCACCCGCGCCTGGCCGTGGGCCGGCCTGGCCGCTGGGGTCAGTGCCTGCGTTGGCGGTGCGGTCGGCGCCGCCAACGCGCCCGGGCTTGCCAACTGCCATCTCGGCCGTGCTGATGTCGCCACTGCCGTCGGTGTCCAGCTTGCTGAACTGGGCGTCCACCTTCTCCTGGTCTACTGGCTTGCCGGCGCTGCGGGGAGATGCTTCCATCGTCGCTTTCAGCTCGGTGGCGTCCACACCGCCTCTGCTGTCGGTGTCCACGGTGTTGAACAGCTTGTCTTTGAAGCCGGCCGGGTCTGGCCCGCAGGGTGGCCGGGCGGCGCGCTGGCTGCTGGCCGTGGCCCAGGCGCTGTTGTTGCTGCCCAGGCTGTTGATCGGACGCATGGTGTTGTCCTGTCGGGTTGAACGGCACCGTGGCTGGGGCCAGCCTGGCGGCGCGGGCGAGTCTGATGACGCGGTGTTGTGCTGGTTTGTCGCTGCTGTACCGGCTTGGGTACACAGGCCCTGCGGTGGCGTGGAAGCGCCCTGCCGGGTCTGCAGCCGGCAGCAATTGGCCAGCCAGGCGCGTGGCCGCACCCTGGGCCAATGCGAGCGCAGCAGTGACCTGCTGGTGTCCCGCCTGCGCCAAGGCTTGATGGACGGTGGCCGCCCGCCCGGCTTGATCAAGACGGTGCGGCGTGCGGGTGAGTTGCTGGATGTGGAGGTGCCGCGCCGCGCGGTCACGGCGGGCAGCTTCACTGCAGCGGCGGCGCCTGCAGGCGTGCTCACTGCAGGCGGGACACCGGCAGGCTCAGCAGCAGGTTTTGCGGTTTGAGGCGCAGCACGCCGTCAGCGTCCATCGCCAGGCCCAGCCACACCGGCAATCCAGCCAGGTCAGCCCGCATGTCAGCCGGGTTGTCAAACTCCAGCCGAAACAAACCCACCAAGCGCGCCAGCCGGTCAGCGTCCACCGTCACGCCGTTGTAAAGGTCGTTGAGGATGGCGGTGGATTCAGCATCCAGGCCCACATGCCAGCGCCACTGGGCGTCATCAATGCGCGCCAGCGGGGTGATGGTCACCGCCACACCCAGCAGGTGTTGCACCCAGCGCTCCAGCACGCGGGCCAGGGCGGCCTGGCCGGACTTGGCCAGCGCCAGTGGCACGGCCACACCGGGCGCCAGGGTTTTGGCCACGCTGTGGGTCAGGTCCAAGACAAAGCGGTGGCCGGCGCTGGGGTTCGGCTTGCCTTGCCCATCGTGGCCTTCTTGCCAATATGCAAACGCGTTGTCATCCGTCAGCACAGCCAATTGGGCCGTGCGCAGCGGCACCTGGGCCTCGGCCAACAAGCGGCCCAGTGCGCCAAAACCGGCACCGTCACTCAGCCGGTCGGCGGTGGCACGGTCAGCGGCCAGCAGGCGGCGACCGGCCAGGCTGATGCGCTGGGGCCGGAACAACAGCTCGGCAGCACGTGCCTGCAGCGCATCGGCGCCTTCGTCCAGCCACTGGCGCAGCAGGTCTTGCACGATCAAGTCAATGAACAGCGGCGGCAGCGTGATGGCATCGGCGCGGAACAAGCCGGTGTAAAACGCCTCCAGTGTGCCGGCGGCCAGCACCCCATCCCGCAGGCGGAGAAACAGGTGGTAGTTCTGCCGCACGTCGGCATCCACCACGGCGGCAAGCGCGGCGGTTGGCACCAGCCGCAGCGGGTCAGCGCGCAAGGCCTGGTGCAGTGCTACCTCAGCCGCGCAGCTCTCAGCCACCAAGGCCAGCTCGGGCCGATCCAGCCAGTGGCCAAACCAGGCCGCAGTGGGCTGCAGCCGGCCGGCGCCATCCAGCTGCAAATGGCGCCAACCGCAGGCGGGCCAGAAGTCCAGCATGGCCGCTCAGTTTGCCTGCAAGGTGGGTGGGTGTGTGCCGACAGTCGGGCCCATTATTTTGCCCAGCCGTCTTTCAGCCCGGTGATGCGGTTGAACACCGGCGCATCGGGCCGGTGCAGCAGCCGGTCACTCACAAAATAACCGTGGCGCTCAAACTGCCAGCGCTGCTCGGCCGGCACTGCCGCCAGCGCCGGCTCGACAAAACCCTGCACCACGGTTTTGCTGTGCGGGTTGAGCACTTCACGAAAGTCCCGCCCGCCGGCATCGGGCTGCGGCTCGGTGAACAAGCGGTCATACAGGTGAAACGTGGCCGGCACGGCGTCGTGTTGGCCCACCCAGGTGATGGTGCCTTTGACCTTGACGGCATCTGCCCCGGGTGTGCCGCTTTTGGTGTCGGGCACCACCGTGGCCAACACGGCGGTGACGCGGCCATCAGCGTCTTTTTCGCAGCCGGTGCAGTCCACCACCATGGCGTATTTCAGCCGCACCTTGTTGCCGGGGAACAAGCGGAAAAAACCTTTCACCGGCACCTCGGCAAAGTCATCCCGCTCCACCCACACCACCGGCACCAGGCCAAACTGGCGGTGGCCCAACTCGGGCTGCTGCGGGTGGGCCGGTGCGCTGCAGGGCTCCACATGGCCGGCACCAAACAGCGTGTCCCAATTCGTCAGCTTGAGCGGCAGCGGGTCCAACACCACCATGGCGCGCGGGGCCTTGGTCTCCAGGTCGGCACGCAAGGCGCCGTCCAGCACCGCGTAATCGACCCAGATGTTGGTTTTGGACGCGCCGGTGTCCTCGGCAAATTTACGCACTGCCGCAGGCGTGAAGCCACGCCGGCGCAGCCCAGCCAGCGTGGGCATGCGTGGGTCGTCCCAACCCTCAACAATGCCTTCGTCCACCAGCGCCTTGAGCTTGCGCTTGCTGGTGATGACGTAGGTCAGGTTGAGGCGGCCAAACTCATGCTGTTTGGGTGCTGGGGTGTTGAGCAGGCCGCCCTCACACAGGCGGGCCAGCAGCCAGTCGTACCAGGGCCGCTGGTCCTCAAACTCCAGCGTGCAGATGCTGTGGGTGATGTTCTCCAATGCGTCCTCAATAGGGTGTGCAAAGGCGTACATCGGGTAGATGCACCAGGCGTCACCGGTGTTGTGGTGGTGGGCGCGTTTGATGCGGTACAGCGCCGGGTCACGCAGGTTGATGTTGCTGCTGGCCATATCGATCTTGGCGCGCAACACCATGCTGCCGTCGGCATGCTGGCCGGCTTTCATCTCGCGCAGGCGGGTCAGGTTCTCGGCTGGGGTGCGGCCGCGCCAAGGGCTGTTGGTGCCGGGGGTGGTGAAATCGCCCCGGCTGGCGCGCATGGCCTCGGCGCTTTGTTCGTCCACATAGGCCAGGCCTTGCTGCACCAGGTGCTCGGCCGCGCGGTACATGAAGTCAAAGTAGTTGCTGGCGTAGTACAGATGGCTGGTTGGCTGGCCACCCGCGCCGCCAGACTGGCTGTGCCAGTCCCAGCCCAGCCAATGCACCATCTCGATGATGGCGTCGACAAACTCCTGCTCTTCTTTTTCAGGGTTGGTGTCGTCAAAACGCAGATGGCAGACACCGCCAAAATCGCGCGCCAGGCCAAAGTTCAGGCAGATGCTTTTGGCATGGCCGATGTGCAGGTAGCCGTTGGGCTCGGGTGGGAAGCGCAGCCGCACCGCAGCCGGGTCCAGCGGGCCGGCGGCATGGTGGGCCGCATCACCGGGTGAGCCACCCCAGTGGCGCTGGGCATACACACCGTCTTGCAGCTCACGCTCGATCAGGCTGCGCAAGAAGTTGGCGGGTTTGGGTGGGGGGTCAGTTTTGGCGGGCGCGGACATGGGCTGTGCAAGAGAGAGGGCCGGCCCCGGGGTGGGGCGGCTGGCCCGGCCGGTGATGCAACAGCCAGCCAGGCGATGCCTTGAATTCTATGAGGCGCCCCCAGGTGCCTGGCCCGGCGATCAGGGCCGGCCATCACCACCAGCTGCGCTGATCAGACCACCACGCCCAGCAGGTTTTTCCACAGCAGCGTGCCAAGAAATCGCCCCGGCAGCAGGGTGAAGATGCCGGCCACCACACAGGCGCCAATGTACAGGCCACGCATGGTCTTGCGGTGGCCGACCACATTGCCCTGGCGGATGAACCAGATGCCGCGTGGCAACTGCAGCGCCACAAAAACGGTGAAGGCGTGGATGGGCGTGAAGCCAAACAGGTTGGGCAGGTGGTAGTCGCGGATAAAACCGCTGGCCACCGCCGTGCTGCCCATCAGCACCACCCAGGTCCAGCCCAGCGCCTTGTGGCTGGCGGTGCCCTTGCGCCGGTTCAGGATCACCAGGCCCAGGATGAGCGAGACAAACGCGGTGATCAGATGGAAAAACACCACCGGGTGGCGTTGCAGCAGTTGGTTGAATGTTTGCATGCTTGCCCGGATGCCAGGCGGCCAAGTGCCGCTGCGGGGCTGCCAGCCGACGAAGCGGCGCATGTTGGTGTGGAGCGGCGCCGCCCGGGCGCAAGGCGGGTGTGCGGCCCAAGCCAAACCGACAGCAGCCAGCAGTCGGCCGTGCTACAACGCCGGCCGTGCGCGTCCGATCCTGGTTATTGTTATTGACGGCTGTTGTGCTGGCGCCGGGGCTGCTGGCGGCGGCATTGGCGGTGGCCAAAGTGCGGGAAGGTGAACGGCAGGCGGCCTTGCGTGGCCTGCGGGAGACGGTGCGCGCCACTTCGCTGCTGGTGGACGGTGAGGTGCAGCGCTCGGTTGGCACGCTGCGGGCGTTGGGGCAGTCTCACCATTTGCAGACGGGTGATTTTGCAGCGCTGTATGCCCAAGCCGCTGCAGTTGATCAGCCGCCCGATGTCTGGACGCTGGTGCTGGACGCCACTGGCCTGCAACGCCTCAACACCAGCGTGCCGTACGGCACGCCGCTGCCGCCTGCGGTGGCCCAAGCGCGTGTGACCAGCGTGTTGCAGACCCAGCGCCCGCTGGTGTCTGACCTGATCGTCGGCCCGGTCACCGGCAAGCTGCTGACGACGATTTACGTGCCGGCCAAAACGTCCTCGATAGGCACATTTGTCGTCGCGCAGGCGTTCTCGGTCGAGCACTGGAACAAGACGGCCAGGCAGCCGGATGGCCCATCGCAATGGATCGTCGCGGTGATTGACCGCCAGGGCAAGTTCATCTGGCGCAGCCACGGCACTGAGACGTTTGTTGGCAAAAACGCAAGGCCTGAATTGGTGGCTGCTGCCGCAGCGGCGCCGCAGGGCCTGATCCGCCATGCCACGCTGGAGGGCATCGATTCATATGACGCCTTCACCCACTCCGCGCTGACCGGCTGGACGATTGCGGTGGCCGCCCCGGTGCCCACGATTGAGGCATCGGCCACGCAGGCGGTGCTGTGGTTGGCCGCCGGCCTGGCCACGGCACTGGCACTGGCGCTGCTGGGGGCCACCGTGCTGGGGCGTGTGCTGCTGAACGCGATCAACACCGCCTCGGCAGCCGCGCGCGCGCTGGGCCAGGGTGATGCGCCCGTCGCCGCAGCCACGCCGGTGGCTGAGGTCAATGCCTTGAACCATGCGCTGGCGGATGCCGCGCACCTGCTGCAGCAAGAGCAGGGCAGGCGCAAAGGGGTTGAGGTGCAACGGCAGCGCTTGCTGGACAACGAGCGTCTGGCGCGCGCGGTCGCCCAGCAAGAGAACCTGGCCAAGGACAAATTCCTGGCCCTGCTGGGGCATGAATTGCGCAACCCGCTGGCCGCGATGGCGGGCGCCGCCGAGGTGCTGACGCGCAGCCGCAGTGACACAGCGGTGCAAGACCGCTTCATCGCTGTCATCCAGCGCCAAAGCCGCCACATGCGGCGCATCGTGGATGACTTGCTGGATGTCAGCCGCTTGCTGTCGGGCAAGATTGAATTGCGCCTGCAGGCGCTGGACCTGGCCGACTGTGTGCGCAGTTGCGTCGAGTCGTTGCAGGCCGGCGACGCTGGCAGCGCTCACCAATGGCGGCTGCAGACTGAAGCAGTTTGGGTGCAGGGTGACCCGGTGCGGCTGGAGCAGATCGTGACCAACCTGGCTGTCAATGCGCGCCACTTCTCGCCGCCAGACGGTGCCGTGACGATCAGCGTGCAGGCCGACACCGGCCACGCGGTGCTGCAGGTCAGCGATGTCGGGCCGGGTGTGCCGGCTGCGCTGCTGCCGCGTATTTTTGAGGCCTTTGTGCAAGGGCCGCCACCCGCTGGGCAGCAATCCAGCGGTCTGGGCATTGGCTTGTCGCTGGTCAAACAGTTGGTGGAGTTGCACGGCGGCAGCGTGGCGGTGCGGCCCGGTGTCAACGGCGTGGGGTCAACGTTTTGTGTCCGGCTGCCGCGTGCTGCTGCACCGCAGCCGGCGGCAGGCGCCACGGCGGCGCCATCGCAGCGGATTGCGGGCCACAACATCCTGCTGGTGGACGACAACGTGGACGCCCGTGAGCCAACAGCAGCGTTGCTTCGCGCCATGGGCCATGACGTTGCCGAGGCGGCAGACGGCGACGCGGCGTTGGCCTCTGCCAGGCGCCAATTGCCCGCCATCATCATCATGGACCTGGGGCTGCCTGGCAAAAGCGGCTATGCGGTTGCTGCTGAGTTGAAGGCCATCCCTGCGCTAGGCGACGTGCCGGTGATTGCGCTGAGCGGCTTTGGTCAGCCAAGCGATCATGCGGCGTCATCCGCAGCCGGTTTCGCAGCGCATTTGGTCAAGCCACTCACCTCGGAAGCGCTGGCCCAGGCCATCGCTACCCAACTGGGCGCTTGAGCGGCCCGGCTATCACGACCGGCGTAGGCGCCGTTGGCGTTACGGCTGACCGCCGCCGCGCAGCGCTGGCAGCAATACGCGCAGAGCCTGCGTATTGACCGGCTTTCGGAAGTAGTGATCCACGACGGCGTAGGTGTCGGCCACCCGCGCCTCCGATTCGTCCGATCCGGTGACCGCAATCAGCACCAGATCGTCCTTGTAGCGGTGCCGCAGCAGGCTGGCCAGCTCAAACCCGTCAATGCCCGGCATGTGGATGTCGAGCAGCACGCAATGTGGGTGGTGCTGCTCAATGGCCAGCACGGCCTGTTCTGCACCGTAGGCGGTGTAGACGGTGTAGCCGTCCAGCTGCAGTTGCATCGCCAGCGTATCGGCAACATCCACAGCGTCATCGACCACGACGACCCTCACTTCGCAGTTGCACATGGCTGGGCCTTCAGCGTTAGCGATGCCCGGTACGGCGGTCGCTGCGAGGGGTAAAAATTCATGACCAGAATGTAAACGCTGCTGCGAAAAAGCCAAAACCATCACGTCGACGGACAGTGCCAGGCCACAGTTGCCCAGTCGATTGGCGGGGCCACCTGCAGCGCTACATGCCCTTGAACAAATGCGCGTACAGCCGGCTGGCGGTGAGCCGCTCGGGCCGGCCACGCAGTTGCAAAAACACCTTGCCCGATTCATCCCGCAGGGCCGTGTGGATGGCGCTGGCCCGCACCACCAGGCTGCGGTGGACTTGCCAAAACTGCTGGGTGTCGAGTTGCGGCAGCAGCTCCCGCAGGGACAGGCGGATCAGGTGCTCACGCTCGGCGGTGATCACACGCAGGTATTTGTCGGCCGCTTCAAAGTAGATCACCTCGGCCACCGGCACCAAATGCACGGTGTTGCCCACCCCGGCCTGGATCACCTCCAACCGGGTGGTGGGCGCACTGGCAGCGCCTTGCACTGCGCCGTGGCTGGCCAGCAGCGCCCGCAACTGGTGCAGCGTGCTGGCCAGCGCAGGGGCCAGGCTGCCGGTGGTGGTGGGCACTGCCGCAGCCGATGCCGCCAAGCGCTTTTGCAGCCGTGCCACGCAGGCGGCCAGGCGGGCGCTGTCCACCGGTTTGACCAAGTAATCCACCGCTTGGGCATCAAAGGCTTGCAGCGCGTACTGGTCGTAAGCGGTGACAAACACCAGCAACGGGAAGGGGGCGTCCGCTGGCCAGTCTTCGGCCAGCGCTTGGGCTGCCTCCAGCCCGCTGGCGCCGGGCATGCGGATGTCCAAAAAACACACCCGCGGCAGCAAGACCAGCGCTTGTTGCACAGCGCTGAGGCCGTCTGCCACCTGGGCGCTGATCTGCAGCGCAGGCCACAGCCTGGCCAGGTCGGCGCGCAAGGCGGCGGCCAGCAGGGGTTCGTCTTCGGCGATCAGTGCAGTGGGCATGGGACGCCGGGCGCTGGCGGCTCGGGCGTGGGCTCGGGTATGGGCTCGGGCATGGGCAGGCTGATCTCGGCCAGGGTGCCGCCTTCGGCATCGCTGGCCCGTGACAGGTGAAAGTGCGCACGTTCACCGTACAGCGTGGCCAGGCGCTCAGTGACATGGCGGGTGCCGTAGTGCGCGCTGCTGTTGTCGGCGTCAGCGCTTGGCGCGGTTGCTGCGTCGCCCGCCAGGCCCACGCCGGTATCGCGCACCGTCAAGACCAGCCGGCTGCCGTGTTGCGCGGCCTTGACCTCAATGCGGCCACCGGCCGCATGCGGCTCCAGGCCGTGGCGGATGCTGTTTTCCACCAACGGCTGCAGCAGCAGCGGCGGCACCGGCAGGTGGCGCAGCGCAGCCGGCAGGTCCAGTTGCACTTTCAGCCGCGGCCCCATGCGCACGGCCATCAGCGCCAGGTAGTCGGCCAGCCGGTCAAATTCAGCCGACAAAGGGTGCAGCCCGGCGCGTGACGCGCCCAAAGTGGCGCGCAGGTAGCCGATCAGGTGGTCCAGCATGGTCTGGGCGCGGGGTGCGTCCAGCGTGATCAGCACCCGCAGGTTGGCCAGGGTGTTGAACAGCATGTGCGGCTCCAGCTGGGACTGCAGCAGCATCAGTTGGCTTTCGGCGGCGGCGCGGCGGGCGGCGTCGGCGGCGGCCTGGGCCAGGTGCAGTTTCTCGGTGGCCACAAAGTACCAGGTGGCCGCCACCGCCACGATGATGCTGATGACCACCGCCGTGCGGTTCTTCAGCAGGCCCGGGGTGGACAAGCCGGTGACCGCATCACCCAGCGCGGTGCCCAGCGTGTAGCCCAGCATGCTGCCCAG
Source organism: Betaproteobacteria bacterium (assembly GCA_043759535.1). Classification (GTDB taxonomy): domain Bacteria; phylum Pseudomonadota; class Gammaproteobacteria; order Burkholderiales; family Burkholderiaceae_C; genus Pseudaquabacterium. Next base: position 9,170 of record JAYVLI010000008.1, read on the forward strand.
CAGGATGCAAACCAGCATCCAGACGGGACCAGGCCAGCTGCTGCGTTGCACCACTGGCAGGTTGCGCCGGCCCGGCAGCCAGCGCGCCAGCAGCAGCCGTCCACCGTCGATGAAAAACCAGCACAGCGTGCCAATGGCGGCCGAGTACACCCAGGCCGTTGACAGACCACCCCGCGCACCCGGTGTGGCAGCCCAGATGATCACCGCCACGCCGGCACACACCCATTGGTTGCGCAGGCCGCGGCGGGCAAAACCGGCCCACGGGCTGGTGGCCGCGCTGGTGATGGTGTTGGCGCTGCTGGGCTGGGGCATCGCACGGATTGTCGGCTTGTCGATGGACGGGCCAGCGCCACTCATGCAGCGGCTGTCCGGTGGCCGGCGGGTGCAGGGGTGGTGGTGGTCTGCAGCACACGCCAGGCGCGGGCGCCAAACACGCCGCTGGCCAGGCCATACAGCGCGCAAGCCACCAGCGCAAACAGGGTGTTGGCACGCAGCGCCGGCGCCACCACCAGTGACACCGCCACCGTGTAGCGCAGCCAAAAAATAGCCATCAGCAACACCATGGGTGCCCAACTGCCGCCGATGGCAAATTGGCCGTCGGGCAAGGCCTGCACCCGGCGCGGCAGGCCCAGCACCCGGTTGAGCAGCACGCCGGCCGCAGCGCCCAGCAGCCAGCCGCCGGCCGTGATGGGCTGCAGGCCAAACGCGCTGTTGGCAGCGACCACCGACAAGCTGCCCAGCACCAGCGGCTGCAGCAGCAGACGGGTGCGGCCCACCACATGGACACGCGCCTGCTTGAAGCCCAGCGCCAGCAGCGCGGCCAGAATGGCCCAGACCCACAGCGGGGTGTTGCTGAACACGGCAGTCAAAAAGTGCGTCATGGTGGGGCGCCGGTGCGCTTGTTGGGTGGGTCGCTGGCTTGATCGGCTGCATCGTCCGCCGGCAGTGATTGCAGCGTGGGCGTCGGGCGACAGTGCGGCGCCGGCTGTCGCCAAATGCGCCAGAGCGCGGCTGGGTTGCGGACCGGCCAGGCGGGCAGTGCGGCGGCCCGGCGCTAGAGTGCTCTTCATGCCGTCCACACCACCGCGCCAGACCAGCGCCCACACCGCCGTTGCTGCCACGGCCATCGCCTTTGTTTGGGTGGCGTTGTCAGGCCACAGCGCCCCCGCAAGCGCCCAGACTGCGGTGGCCCAGCCCATGCCTTACAGCGACGCGGTGGCAGCGCGGTTCCCGGTGCCAACTGGCGCAGACGCCGCCGCTGTACTGGCACCCGATGCCAGCGGCTTCACCAGCAATGCGGACCTGGCTGCACAACTGGCCGCCGTGGTGGCCAGCGCGCCGCCAGGCACCCAGATCCGCCGGCTGGTGCCCGGCCAATCACAAGGTGGGCTGGCGCTGGAGGCGTTGCATTTTTCACGCGGGCTGTCCACGCGCCCAAGCCGGCCACTGGTGTTGCTGATCGGCCAGCAGCACGGTGACGAACCCGCCGGTGCCGAGGCGCTGCTGGTGCTGGCCCGCCTGCTGGCCACCGGCCGGCTGGCGCCGCTGTTGGACCAGATCGACGTGACGCTGCTGCCGCGCGCCAACCCCGACGGTGCCGGCTGGCAACGCCGCCTGTCGCAAGACGGCACCGACATCAACCGCGACCACCTGCTGCTGCGCACGCCCGAAGCCCGCGCCATTGCCGCGCTGGTGCAGCAGCAGCGCCCACTGGTGGTGGTGGATTTGCATGAGCACACGGTGGTGGGCCGTTATCTGGGCAAGTTCAACGCGGTGCAGCGCAACGATTTGCTGCTGCAATACGCCATGGTGGCCAACCTGCCGCCGCAGCTTGGGCAGGCCAGTGAGCTGCAGTTCCGCCAGCCCATCGTGGCCGCGCTGAGCGACCAGGGCATGAGCAGCGAGTGGTACCACACCAACCCCATCACCGCCGGTGACAAACGCCTGGTGATGGGCGGTGTGCAGCCCGACACCAGCCGCAATGTGATGGGCTTGCGGCACGCGGTGAGCCTGCTGTTGGAGTCGCGTGGTGTGGGCCTGCACCGGCTGCACCTGGCGCGCCGCATGCACGCCCACGTGGTGGCAGTCACCACCGTGCTGCAACAGGCCGCTGCGCAGGCGGCCGCGCTGCAGGCGGTGCAGGCCAGCGCGGATGCTGACGTGCAAGCCCAGGCCTGCGTGGGCCAAGTGGTGGTGGAGGCCACCGCCACGCCCACCCGCCGCACGCTGCTGATGCTGGACCCCGACACCGGCGCCGACAAGCCAGTCGAGGTGGACTGGCTATCGGCCCTGCAACTGCGGGTGCTCAAGCAGCGCGCCCGGCCCTGCGGTTACTGGCTGGACCCCGGCCAGCCCGGCACCACCCAGGTGGTGGCCCATTTGCAGGCGCTGGGCTTGCGGTTGCAGCGCCTGCAGGCTGCACAGACCCTGCAGACTGAAAGCTGGCTGGAGACCGCCCGCGCCCTGACCGCCAGGCCCGATGTGCTGGGCACGGTGGCCGACGCCGACCGCAGCATGCTGCGGCTGGTGGTGGACCTGCAGGCCGCGCCGCTGCAGGCACTGGCCGGCAGTTGGTATCTGCCACTGGACCAGCCGCTGGCCAACCTGGCCGTGGCCGCGCTGGAGCCTGACAGCCAAAGCAGTTTTGTGGCCAATCGGCTGATTGCCCGGCTGGCCGATGTGCGGCGTGTGATGGCGCGGCCACTGGGTTTGGAGTGACAGGCCGGCGCCAGCTCAGCGCTTGCGGCCACCACCCAGGATGGACCCCAGCACCCCGCGGATGATCTCGCGCCCCACCGCCGAGCCGATGGACCGCACCGCCGATTGCGCCGCAGCCTGCGCCAGGCCCGGGTGGCGGCCACCGCGTGGGCCTGTGCTGCCAAACACCATGTCTTTCAGACCGTCCAGCAGGCCCCCACCGGTATCAGCCGGCGCGGCGGCGGTGCCGGTGGTCTCGGGGCTGGCCGTGCCCACCGGGGGGCCGGCCGCCGCAGGCGCAGACGGTGCCGCAGTCGCCCGGCCCTTCAGACGCTCATACGCCGAATCGCGGTCCACAAACTGCTCGTACACGCCGGCCACCAATGAGCCGGCAATCAGCGCCTGGCGCTGCTCAACGCTGATCGGCCCGATCTGGCTGCCCGGTGGCAGCACAAACACCCGCTGGGTGACGGCCGGCCGGCCTTTGTTGTCCAGCAGGCTGACCAGCGCCTCACCCACTGCCAACTCGGTGATGGCGTTCTCCACATCCAGCCCCGGGTTGGCGCGCATGGTGCTGGCCGCAGCCTTGACCGCTTTTTGATCCCGCGGCGTGAACGCCCGCAGCGCGTGCTGCACCCGGTTGCCCAACTGGCCCAGCACCGTGTCAGGCAGGTCCAGCGGGTTTTGCGTCACAAAGTACACGCCCACACCCTTGCTGCGCACCAACCGCACCACCAGCTCGATGCGCTCCACCAGTGCCGGTGGGGCGTCTTTGAACAGCAAATGGGCTTCGTCGAAGAAGAACACCAGCTTGGGCTTGTCCAGATCACCCACCTCGGGCAGCAGCTCAAACAGCTCGCTCAGCATCCACAGCAAAAACGTGGCGTACAGCCGCGGCGCGTTCATCAGCTTGTCGGCGGCCAGGATGTTGACGATTCCCTGGCCGTCAACGGTTTGCATGAAATCGGCGATGTTGAGCATGGGCTCGCCAAAAAACGTGTCGCCGCCCTGTTGCTCAATCTGCAACAGCCCACGCTGGATGGCACCCACCGACGCCGCGCTGACATTGCCGTATTCAGTCGTAAAGCTGCTGGCGTTGTCGCCCACAAACTGCAGCATGGCGCGCAAGTCCTTCAAATCCAGCAGCGCCAGGCCCTCATCGTCGGCAATCTTGAACACCAGGTTCAGCACACCGGCCTGCGTCTCGTTGAGCGCCAACATGCGCGCCAGCAGCAGCGGCCCCATGTCGCTGACGGTGGCCCGCACCGGGTGGCCGGCCTGGCCAAATACATCCCACAACGTGGCAGGGCAGGCTGCGGGCAGAGGCGTGGCCAGGCCACGCTCGGCCAGCAGCGCGGCCAGTTTGGGGCCCACGCTGCCGGCCTGGCTGATGCCGGTCAGGTCACCCTTCACATCGGCCATAAACACCGGTACGCCCAGTTTGGAGAAGCCCTCGGCCAGCGTTTGCAGTGTGATCGTCTTGCCGGTGCCGGTGGCCCCGGTGATCAAGCCGTGGCGGTTGGCCAGCGCAGGCAGCAGCAGGCATTCAACCGGGCCGTGCTGGGCGACGAGGATGGGATCGGGCATGGATGGCATCCAGGATGGGGTGCAAGTGAAGGGCGGGTGGGGTTGGCCGGTGCGTCAGCGCTGCGCGCCCGCGCAGTCTAAGCAGCACGGACACCGCATCCCCGCCACACCAGCAGCGCACCACGTTTGCACCACCCCACAGCAAGACTTTTGCGCAGACACAACACCACAGCACATAACCCCTTGCATGAGGGGGCGGGTTCCACCGCGCTGGGTTGACAACCTGCGTTACAAGCACTTATCGTCATGTAGCGTTAACAATTTTTAATTTTTATAACAACGATTTCCGGGAATGCCATGACCAGATTGAACGCTTGCACCGGCGCCATGTGCCCCGAGGCCGCGCTGTCCGTGGCACTGGCTGCCTTGGCCTGTGTGGCCCGCAGCCGCAACCAGCCCTGAGGGTTTGCGTGCCCATCGCGGGTTGCGTGGTGTGGCATGCACGGGCCTTCGGGCCCGTTTTTCATGGCGGCTGCCCATCCGGTGGTCCACCGCCCGCCCAGGCTGCTGTGCCGGCCTTGCCCGGTAGAATCCTGGGCTGAGCGCATTCAACGCATGCTGATCGCAGCGCTAGCGTCAGTGCCCCCAAAGTCAGCGCCCCCAAAGTCAGCGCCCCAAAGGCAAGCAAAGCCGGCAGCGCCAGCAGCGCAAGCGCTCCGGTTGGGCCGCGCAGGCAACCCAAGAACACGAGGACAGCATGGCCGGACATTCCAAATGGGCCAATATCCAGCACCGCAAAGGCCGCCAGGACGAAAAACGCGGCAAGGTCTGGACCCGCATCATCCGCGAGATCACGGTGGCGGCCCGCCAGGGCGGGGCCGACATCAGCGCCAACCCGCGGCTGCGGCTGGCCATTGAGCGCGCCAAGGCCGCCAACATGCCGGCCGACCGCATCAAATACAACATCGACAAAGCCTCGGGTGCGCTGGAAGGTATCCACTATGAGGAAATCCGCTACGAGGGCTACGGCATCGGCGGCGCGGCAATCATCGTGGACACCATGACCGACAACCGGGTGCGCACCGTGGCCGAAGTGCGCCACGCCTTCAGCAAATACGGCGGCAACCTGGGCACCGAGGGCTCGGTAGCCTTCCAGTTCAAACACTGCGGGCAATTGATTTTTGCGCCCGGCGAGTCGGAAGACGCCTTGATGGAAGCCGCACTCGACGCCGGTGCCGACGATGTGCTCACGCACGACGACGGCTCGACTGAAGTGTTGTGCCCACCGCTGGCTTTTGAAGCGGTGAAAAACGCGCTGGAGGCGGCCGGCTTCAAGCCCGAGATTGCCGAAGTGACGATGCGCGCCGAGAACACCATCCCCCTGAGCGGCGACGACGCCGAACGCATGCAAAAACTGCTGGACGTGATTGAAGACCTGGACGACACGCAAGACGTCTTCCATAACGTGGACATGAGCGCGGACATGAGCGCCGACACGAACGTCGCCAACCCGGCATGAAAATCCTTGTGATTGGCGGCGGTGGCCGCGAGCATGCCCTGGCCTGGAAGCTGGCCCAAAGTGAGCGGGCGCAAATGGTCTACGTGGCGCCCGGCAACGGCGGCACCGCGCGGGATAGCCGCTTGATCAACCTGGCCATCACCGACCCGGTTGCGCTGGCTGACTTTGCGGCGGCCGAGAAAATCGGCCTGACCGTGGTCGGACCCGAGGCGCCTTTGTCGGCCGGCGTGGTGGACATCTTCCGCGCCCGTGGCCTGCGCATTTTTGGCCCCAGCCAGGCTGCGGCGCAGCTCGAGAGTTCCAAGGCCTTCGCCAAGGACTTCATGCAGCGCCACGGCATCCCCACCGCCAGCTACGCCACCTTCACCGATGCGGCGGCTGCGCATGCCCATATCGACACGGTGGGTGCGCCCATCGTCGTCAAGGCCGACGGCCTGGCCGCCGGCAAAGGTGTGGTGGTGGCCACCACCGCAGACGAGGCGCATGCAGCGATTGATTTCATGCTGCTAGACAACAGCCTGGGTGTGCAGCACAACGCCGGTGCAGATGGTCACGCCGTGCCACGTGTCGTGATCGAAGAATGCCTGCTGGGTGAAGAAGCCAGCTTCATCGTGCTGGTGGACGGCAAAAACGTGTTGGCTCTGGCCAGCAGCCAGGACCACAAACGCCTGGGCGACAGCGACACCGGGCCCAATACCGGCGGCATGGGTGCCTACTCACCGGCGCCGGTGGTCACGCCCAATGTGCATGCCAAGGCCATGCAAGAGATCATCTTGCCCACGGTGCAAGGTATGGCGCGTGACGGCATCCCGTTCACCGGCTTTTTATATGCCGGGCTGATGATTGACGCCCAGGGCCGGCCCAAGACGCTGGAGTTCAACACCCGCATGGGTGACCCCGAAACCCAGCCCATCCTGATGCGCTTGAAAAGCGACCTGGTGGATGTGCTGATGCATGCCACCGACGGCACGCTGGACCAGGTGCAGCTCAGCTGGGACCGGCGTTTTGCGCTGGGTGTGGTGCTGGCAGCGGCCGGTTACCCGATGACGCCGCGCAAGGGTGACGCCATCACCGGCTTGGGTGCGGACAGCGAAGACGCGGTGGTGTTCCACGCCGGCACCGCGTTAGGCGATGACGGTGTGCTGCGTGTCACCGGTGGCCGGGTGTTGTGCGTCACGGCCCTGGGCGGGTCGGCCAAACTGGCGCAGCAGCGGGCGTATGACGCGCTGCTGGGCATCCACATCGACGGCGTGCAGTACCGCCGCGACATCGGCCACCGCGCCATCAAGCGCTGAGCTGAAGCTGTACAAACAAACAAGCGCACAGACCGGCTCAACCGATGCAATCGGCGCTGACCGAGACACCCGAAACACCCGAAATAGCCACCCATGCAAACCCAAGCCGTCCGCGATTACCTGCTCGGCCTGCAACACAGCATCATCAGCACGCTGCAGGCAGAAGACGGCAAGCCGTTTTTGACCGATGCCTGGGTGCGACCGGCCGGTGAGCGGCTGCAGGGGGATGGCCGCAGCCAACTGGTGGAAGACGGCAATGTGCTGGAGCGTGGTGGCTGCAACTTCAGCCATGTGCTTGGGGCCCAACTGCCACCCACGGCCACCCAGCACCGGCCCGAGCTGGCAGGCGCGCCGTTTGAGGCCATGGGCGTGTCGCTGGTGCTGCATCCACGCAACCCGCATGCGCCCACGGTCCACATGAATGTGCGCATGTTTGCCGCGCTGCCCGCCGGCAAAGACCCGGTGGTGTGGTTTGGCGGCGGCATGGACCTGACGCCCTATTACGGCGTGGAGGCCGACGCCGCCCACTTTCACCGCACTTGCCATGACGCGCTGGCACCATTTGGCCCAGCGCTGTACCCGCGCTTCAAGCAATGGTGCGACGACTACTTTTTCTTGAAGCACCGCAACGAGCCACGCGGCATCGGCGGTGTGTTTTTTGATGACTTTGCCGAGCTGGGCTTTGATGACAGCTTTGCCATGATGCGGGCGGTGGGAGATGCGTTTTTGCCGGCCTACCTGCCCATCCTGCAGCGCCGCCGCGACACCCCGTATGGCGAGCATGAGCGCGATTTCCAGGCCTACCGGCGTGGCCGTTATGTCGAGTTCAATCTGGTGTTTGACCGTGGCACGCTGTTTGGCCTGCAGTCGGGTGGCCGCACCGAGAGCATCCTGATGTCCATGCCACCCATCGTGAAATGGCGCTACAACTGGCAGCCTGAGGCCAGTACGCCCGAGGCGCGGCTGTACAGCGATTTTTTGCGCCCGCGCGATTGGCTGGCCACGTTGTGAGTGCTGTGCTGTGAGCGCGGTTTAAGTGGCGGCACGCCGCATCGGTTTGCTGGGTGGCAGTTTTGATCCGCCGCACCTGGCGCATCTGGCGCTGGGCCGGCTGGCGCAGCAGGCCTTGGCGCTGGATACATTGCGCTGGTTGCCTGCCGGTGCGCCGTGGCAAAAAGCCGGCCGGGTGCTGGCGCCGGCCGCGCACCGCATCGCCATGCTGGCCGCGCTACTGCAGGATAAAACAGGCTGCCTGATCGACCCGCGTGAAACCCAGCGCAGCGGCGCCACCTACACCATTGACACCGTGCGTGAGCTGCAGCAAGCCGAGCAAGCCAACAGCAACATCGAGTGGTTTCTCATCCTCGGCCAAGACCAGTACGCCCGCTTTGACACCTGGCGCGATTGGCCTGAACTGCTGCAGCATTTAACGCTGGCGGTGGCCGGCCGGGCTGGCCAGGCGCCGCAGGCACCGGAGGCGTTGGCTGCTGTGCCGCACCGCTGCGTCAGCTTGAATTTGCCGGCACTGGCCATCTCCGCCAGCACCATCCGGCAACGGGTGGCGGCTGGCTTGCCGGTGGTCACACTGGTGGGCACAGCGGTGGCCCGCTATATTGATCAACACCGTCTCTACACTTCCGGCTTGCCGGGCAACCCACAGGACAACGGGCACTGAATGGACATTCGCAAACTGCAACGGGCCATCGTCGATGGACTC
>JAYVLI010000009.1:0-11748 GCA_043759535.1 Betaproteobacteria bacterium
GCGTCGTTCAGGCTGCTCAGCTCTTGCTGCAGTTGCTCCACCGCCTGGCTGTTGTTGATGGCCTGGGCCGCTGCGGTCTCGATGGCGCGCTGCAGCTCCGCCCGCCGGGCGGCCAATGCGCGGGCCTGGAATTGCGACTCTTGCGCCTGGCGCTCCAGCGCCCGGCCTTGCTCACGTGCCTCGGCCAGGCGGCGCTCGGCGGTGATCACCGATTCGTCCAGCTCGGCATGGCGCTCTTGGGTGGTGGCCAGTTGCATGTCCAGCTCTTCAAACCGGGCCTCGCCGATGGCGCGGCGCTCGTCTAGCGCCTCGGTTTGGCCATCCACCTCGGCCAGTTCGGTGTCCAGTTGGCCGCTGCGGGCTCGGCTGGCTTCGGCTTGTTGGACCAGGCGCAGTAGCTCCACCTGCAACTGGTGGCCACGGGTCTGGGCTTCAGCGGCTTCACGCCGGGCTTGGCCTAAGCGTTGAGTGATGTCGGTGCAGGCGGCCTCGATGCGGACCAGCGCGCTGCGGGCGTCTTCACTGATCAGCACCTGGGCGCGCAGTTGGCGGTCCAGGTTTTCAATCTCCTGCGCGCGGGCCAGCAGGCCGGCTTGCTCAGAATCGGGTGCATAAAACGCCACCGCAAACGTGCTGACGGCATGGCCGTCGCGCGTCATCAACACCTCACCGTGGGCCAGTTGGCTGCGTGCGCTCAGGGCCTCGTCCAGGCTGGGTGCGGTGTACACACCTTCCAGCCAGTCGGCGAGCAGGGCTTTCAGATTGCGGGTGTCTGACGCCAAGCCAAAATTTTGGCCCAAGCGCAACTGGTCTGCCAGGCGCGGCAGCGTGTTGTGGTGGGCGGCCGGTGGGTGCAGCGCGTCAGCGGTAGGTGGTGTGTAAAAGGCCAGCCGGGCCGGTGGTGCGTCGGCCGCAAAGGCGCGCACGGTGCCGATGCGGCCCACCTCCAGCGCGGCCAGGCGCTCACGCAGCACGGCCTCCAGCGCGGTCTCCCAGCCGGGCTCAATGTGGATGCGGGTCCACAGGCCGGCCAGTGATTCCAGCCCGTGTTTTGCCAGCCAGGGCTTCAGCTTGCCCTGGGCCTGCACCTTGTCTTGCAGGGCACGCAGGGCTGACAAGCGGGCTGCGGTGTTGGCCTGTTTGCCGGCTTCGGTGTTGGCGGTGTGCTGCTGGGTGCGGCGTTGTTCTTCCAGCGCGGGGGCTTGTTCTTGCAGTTCATGCAGCCGGCCTTCGGCCAGCGCGTTGGCCTCGTCAGCGGCAGCGCTTTGGCTGCGCAGGTCGGCCAGGCGGTGCAGGTCGGGGGTGGTCAGGGTTTTGCGTTCCGCCATCAGCCGCTCCCGCCGGGTGCGCAGGCTGCGGCTTTGCTCTTCGATGTTGCGGCTGTCGGCGGCCAGCACCTGGATTTGCTGCTGCACCTGGTTGACCAGCGTGCGCTGCGTGTTGGCATGGGTTTGGGCGGTGCGCACCGTGTCTTCGGTGTCTGGCAGGCGCATGGCCTGTTCTTCGGCTTGGGCGGCCAGCACCTCGGCATGTTCTTCGGCGGCTGCGATTTGTTCGGCAATCGTCTCCAGCTCGGCCTCGGCGCCGTCACGCCGCTCCTGCCACTGCGCGGTTTGGGCTTGCAGATCAGCCAGGCGCTGCATGGTGCGTTGCCGCCCCTCCACCACGTAGCGGATGCGTTCTTCCAGCCGGCTGACCTCTAACGCCGCCTCGGCCAGCGCGCCTTGCGCGGTGTGCAGGCCGTCACTGGCGCGGTAGTGGCTTTGGCGCACCGTCTCCAGCCCGGCCTCCACATGGCGCAACTCGGCCGTGCGGGATTCCAGCGCGTTGGTGGCCTCCTGCACGGCTTTTTGCACCCGGGCTTCTTCAGTGGACGCGTCGCGGTGTTTCAAGAACCACAGCTGGTGCAGCTTCAAGGTGCCGGCTTCTTGCAGCGTGTTGTAGCGGGCGGCCACGGCGGCTTGCTTTTCCAGCTTGTCGAGGTTGGCGTTCAACTCCCGCAGGATGTCGTCTACCCGGGTCAGGTTTTCGCGGGTGTCTTTCAGGCGGTGCTCGGTCTCGCGGCGGCGCTCTTTGTATTTGCTGACGCCGGCGGCTTCTTCCAGAAACAGCCGCAGCTCTTCAGGCCGGGATTCGATGATGCGGCTGATGGTGCCCTGGCCGATGATGGCGTAGGCGCGGGGGCCTAAGCCGGTGCCCAAAAACACGTCTTGCACATCACGCCGGCGCACCGGCTGGTTGTTGATGAAGTAGCTGCTGCCGCCGTCACGGGTCAGCACACGCTTCACGGCGATCTCGGCAAACTGGCTCCACTGGCCGCCGGCGCGGGCGTCTTCATTGCTGAACACCAATTCAACACTGGCTCGGCTGGCGGGTTTGCGCAGGCCGCTGCCGTTGAAGATGACGTCTTGCATGCTCTCGCCACGCAGCTCACTGGCCTTGCTTTCCCCCAGCACCCAGCGCACCGCGTCCATGATGTTGGACTTGCCGCAACCGTTGGGGCCCACCACGCCCACACGCTGGCCGGGCAGCTGGAAGGTGGTGGGTTCAGCGAAGGACTTGAAGCCCGAGAGCTTGATCTGGTTCAGGCGCATGCGGCGAGGTTGGCAGAAATTTCAGGCCTGGCAAGGCCGCATTCAAGTGCTTTGGCGGCGCACCAGAAACGCACGCAAGTATTTGATTTGTATGGTTTTATGGCGCACAACCGGGCCACCGCAAGGGCGCTGATGATAGCATCGCGCCCCCTGCAAACCCTGAGGCTGCACGCCCCCATCGCCATGGCCAAGAAGCCCACAAGCCCCGCCGCCGCCGCGCCGCTCAACCAGCGTTTGATGCCGCCCAACCCGCCCAGCGCACCGTCCAAAGACTTGCAGGTGTTCCCCAATCCATCCCCAGGGCGGGACTACCTGATCCAGTTCCAGGTGCCCGAGTTCACCTGCCACTGCCCGCTCACCGGCCAGCCGGACTTTGCGCACTTCACCATCGACATGATTGCCGACGGCCTGTGCATCGAGCTGAAGAGCTTGAAGATGTACTTCTGGAGCTTCCGCAACGAGGGCGCGTTTCATGAGAAGGTGACCAACACCATCCTGGACGACATCGTGACGGCCAGCCGACCGCGGTTTATCCGCATCACCGCCAAGTGGTATGTGCGCGGCGGCATTTACACCAACGTGGTTGCCGAGCACCGCAAAAAAGGCTGGAAGCCGCAGCCGGCGGTGGATTTGCCGGCCATGCCAATGGATCGTGGGCTGCTGGCTTAACTGCGGGACCGGCCGAGGCTGGGCTACAGCAGTTCTTCAGGCGCCAACGGGCCCAGCAACTCCAGCCAGAACTTGGTGGCAAAACTGGCATCGGGCTCGTCATCAAACACCACCTCGCCCTCATCGTCGGCCGCTGTCCAGCGCAGGCCGCCATCGGGCGCCAACATCAAGCGGTAAGACGCCTGCAGCTTGTCCAGGTCCATCAACCGCAGCACCTCGCGCGCCAGTTGCGGGCTGTCGACGAAGATGCCCATTTCGGTATTGGTTTTTTCGGATCGCGGGTCAAAGTTCATTGAGCCGATGAACACCCGGCGTTTGTCCACCACCGCCGTCTTGGCATGTAACCGGCCCTGGCTGGTGGCAAACATGCCCAGGCGGCTGGCTTTTTGCACCCGCACCGGGCTCAGTTCGTACAAATCCACCCCCAGTTTGAGCAGCTCGCGGCGGTATTTGCGGTAGCCCACATGCACCAAGGGCTCGTCGGTGGCGGCCAGTGAATTGGTCAGCACCTTGAACTGGATGCCACGCTGGCGCTGCTCGGCAAAAAACGCCATGCCGCGCTCACCGGGGATCAGATAAGGCGAGGTGATCACCACCTCTTTTTTGGCGCTGCGCATCAGGTCCAACACGTTGTAGCGCACCGATTCCACATCCTCCAACGGCACCAGGGCGTAGCTGGCGCCCATGCCTTTCAGGCGCGCGGGTGGGTCCGCATAGGCGGTGGCGGCGGCCCACACCAGGCCCAGGCGGCCACTGCTCAGCTCATCCGACAGCGGGCCATAACCCAGCACGTCGGTGTCCCCCGGTGGCGCAGGCAGCGGTGTGGCGCGGGGGCCGGTGGCGCTGTCAAACTGGGCCCGCAACTCGTCCAGGTCTTCGGGCAAAGCGGCGATGGACTGCAGCGGAAACACCACCGGGCTGTTCCAGTAATCATCAAACAGCGCTTCCAGCTTGGGCACCAGCGCGCCGGTGACAAACGCGTCAAGATCCACAAAATTGGCCTGCTCGCTGCGCATGAAGTATTCATTGGCGATGTTGCGGCCACCGGTGACGGCCATCGCCCCGTCCACCACCATCAGCTTGTTGTGCATGCGCCGGTTGACGCGGGAGAACTCATGGGCTGAACGCAGAAAACGGGTGATGAAAAACTCCCGCCCGCCGGGGAAGGGGTTGAACAGGCGCACCTCCACATTGGGCTGCAGCGACAAGCCCAGCAGCAGCGGGTCGTTGCCTGCCGTGTACAGGTCGTCCATCAACAGGCGCACCCGCACACCACGCGCTGCCGCATCACGCAGGCTGCGCAACAACAGGCGGCCAGTCTCGTCGTCCTGGATCAGGTAGTACTGCACATCAATCGACCGCTCGGCGCGGCGGATGAGCGTCAGCCGGGTGTCAATGGCAAACGCGCCCACCGGCAGCAGGCGGAAGCCCGACAACGCTTCGTCGGGCGACGAATCGGCCGCAATTTTGCCCAGCGTGGTGTTGGTGGATGCCGGCACGGCACTGGATACCACCCGCTGCACGCCGGTGGGCAAGCTGGCGCAGCCGGTCAGTGTGGCCAGCAGCAGCGCCAACATCAGCAAGACCATGGTTTGTAACAGCCGTACAAATCGCCGGTGCAACTGCCACAGGCTGCGCTGCGTATGATTTGCCGCCATGCATACAACCGACGCTGGACCGACAGACCGGGCGCCACCACCGGTGGATGCTTGCAACGCAGATTGGACGCTCATCATGGGCGCGAAGGATACGCAATGACAGCCAGGCGCTTCGCCACGGCCGCCGGCCTGGCATTGGCCTTCACACTGGCCAGCACCGCACCCGCCCTGGCCGCGCTGGACGTGGGCGACAAAGCGCCGCCGTTTGCCATTGACGCCTCATTGGCCGGCAAGGTCTACAAGTTCTCGTTGGCTGAGCAGCTCAAGTCCGGGCCGGTGGTGTTGTATTTTTTTCCGGCCGCGTTCTCGCGCGACTGCACGATTGAGGCGCATGAATTTGCCGAGGCCACCGACCAGTACAAAGCCCTTGGCGCCACGGTGATTGGGGTGTCGGCCGATGACATCGACACCCTCAAACGTTTTTCCACCACCGAATGCCGCAACAAGTTTGCAGTGGCCGCCGATGTGGACCAGGCGGTGATGAAAAGTTATGACGCGGTGCTGTTTTTCAAGACCGATTACGCCAACCGCACCTCGTATGTGATTGCGCCCAACGGCACCATCGCTTACCAGTTCACCAGCCTCAACCCGCTGCGCCATGTGGCCAATACGTTGAATGCGGTGAAGGCCTTGATGGCCAAAAAACCATGACGCTGCTGGCGCGTCCGGCCTATCAAAAATACGAGGTGGCGGTGCATAAAAGCGGCATCGATGGTTTTGGTGCGTTTGCTGCTGAACCCATACCGCCACGCCGCAAGATTGGCGAGATACGCGGTGAGAGCATCAGCGTGGCCGAAGCCAGGCGCCGCGCCATTGGCAAGCAGCGCATCATGATCGTGGAGGTGTCAGCGCGCAAAGCGATTGACGCGTCACACAGCCAGGACCCGATGCGCTTTACCAACCATTGCTGCAGCCCGAATGCCCGCTTGAGCATCCAGGGCGGGCGCATTGAGTTTTATGCGCTGCGCGACATTGCCGCGGGCGAGGAGATCACCGTCAATTACGGTGAAACCCACCACGAGGGCACATTGGCCTGCCGTTGCGGCGCGGCCAATTGCATTGGGTGGTTGTAGGGCGGTCAGGCCGGCCGCAACACGTTGATCAGCGGCTTGCCGTCACGGCCCCGGTAGACATCAAAGTCAGTGTCGATGGTCAGGATTTGGCGGATTTTTAAACGCGCAGCGGCTTCGGCGATCGACGCATCGGCCAAATCAAACGGCAGATCGGCAAAACGCTCGCTGATCAACAGCACCTCGGCCAGGGAGTGGTCTTCGGCCCGGTCCAGCGTGAATCCACCGCGCTGCGCCCAGCGCAAAAAATCCAGCGCTGCGGGGTTGCCAATGCGCCGCGCCAGCAGCGCGCACACCTCGGTGGCCACCGGCCAGGTGCTGATGAGTTGCGCGCCCGGCTGTGCCTGCAACCACTGCAACACCACCGCATGCCAGTGGTCAGCGCGGTTGAACAGCGCCAGCAGTGGGCCACTGTCCACCAGCACCCGGCCCAGGCCGGCAAAGCCGGGCGGTGGCTCAGCGGCGGTGACCGTGGTGGGCTGTGCGCTTGTGATGGTGGCGGTGGTGGCCATGGGCGTGTAGCCGAATCAAGCGCGTCGGGCTGCGTCTTTGGCGTCCCACACCTCAGCGGCGGCCTGTTTGCGGCGGCTGGCCAGGTCGGCCGGGCCGGCATATTGGCCAAACAGATCACGGCCCAGCGCATAGGCCGACGCCGGCGCCTGTGGCGTGTTGTCCAGCCAGGCTTGCAGCGCTTCGCGGATGATCTGGCTGGCCGGCAGGCCCAACGCCAGGCTGTGTTGGCGCAGCCGCTGCTCCAGCGCCGTATCAAGCTTGAAGGACATGGTCATGGTGGTTGCTTCATTGAGTATTACCACTGATATTACATCGATGTGGGTCACCTGTCGACCAAGCGCTGCGGGCACGGGCACACTGTGCGATCTGCCACACACCAAAGCCACTTGACCAACTCGCCGCTCCCGCCCGCACCCTGCCCTGCCCTCGACCCGGCGGGCGTATTGCAGTTTGTCGTCAACGCCAAGTCAGGCCACAACGACCAGGACGCCAGCCGCCTGGCCATTGATGCTGCATTGCAGGCCAGCGGCCGACGCGCCGTGTTTCATGCCGCCCGGCCGGGCGCGCTGGCGCGGGTGGCCCAGCAGGCGGCCCAGGCAGCACTGGCCCAGCGCAGCGCGGTGGTGGCAGTGGGCGGCGACGGCACGATCAACACCGTGGCCCAGACCGCCCATGCACTTGGCTGCCCGATGGGCGTGGTGCCGCAGGGCACGTTCAACTACTTTGGCCGCACCCACGGCATCCCCACCGACGCCGGCCTGGCCACCCAGGCGCTGCTGGCGGCGCAGCCGGCGGCCGTGCAACTGGGCTTGATCAACGACCAGGTGTTTCTGGTCAACGCTAGCCTGGGCCTGTACCCCGATCTGCTGCAAGACCGTGAAGCATTCAAAGCGCGTTTTGGCCGCAACCGGCTGGTGGCATTGGCGGCAGCGGTGTCCACGGTGCTGGGGCGGCACCGCACTTTGCGGCTGCGCATTGAAACCCGTGACGGCGCGCAAGACGTGCGCACGCTGACCCTGTTTGTCGGCAACAACCAGCTGCAGCTGGCCCAGGTGGGACTGCCCGAGGCCAGCGCCATCGCCCAGGGCCAGATCGCCGCTGTGGTGCTGCGCCCGATCGGCACGTTGGCCTTGCTGGGCCTGATGCTGCGCGGCGCACTGGGCACGCTGGGCGAT
The DNA here is from genome assembly GCA_043759535.1 of Betaproteobacteria bacterium. Classification (GTDB taxonomy): domain Bacteria; phylum Pseudomonadota; class Gammaproteobacteria; order Burkholderiales; family Burkholderiaceae_C; genus Pseudaquabacterium. The sequence goes on from JAYVLI010000009.1 coordinate 7,680, forward strand.
GCGCCAACGGTCGACAGCTTCCAGTGCCAGCGTCTGCGCGTCAGCCACCAGCACGGCTGGGCCGGGCGCCGCATCAAGGTGGCATACGACGGTGAGGTGGGACGGATGGCCACACCGCTGCTGTTTCAGGTCTCGCCCCGGCCGCTGTACCTGCTCAAACCGGCGCCTGAGGCTGCCGGTGGCGCGCCGCTGGACGCACCGTGACGCTGCTGCTGCACATCTCCGACCCGCACTTTGGCACCGAGCGGCCGCCGGTGGTCGAGGCGCTGGTGGCGCTGGCGCAGCAGCAACGCCCTGATCTGGTGGTGCTGTCGGGTGACATCACCCAGCGCGCCCGGCGCCAGCAGTTTGGCCAGGCGCGGGCTTTTGCCGGCCGGCTGGGCGCGCCGGTACTGACGCTGCCGGGCAACCACGACATACCGCTGTTCAACCTGGCCGCCCGCCTGGGCTGGCCTTACGCTGGTTATCTGCGGGCGTTTGGTGACCAGCCCTTCGGTGATGCGCTGGCGCCGGTGTTTTCGTCGCCCGAGCTGCTGGTGATCGGCGTCAACACCACACGCTGGTACCGGCATGCCGACGGTGCGGTGTCGGCCCGGCAGGTGCAGCGGGTGGTGCAACGGCTGGTGGGCGCGGCGCCCGGCCAACTGCGCCTGGTGGTGGTCCACCAGCCGGTGGCGGTGCAGCATGCCGAGGACGCACACGACCGGCTGCACGGCCACGCCAAGGCGCTCACGCAGTGGGCTGATGCCGGCGCCGACCTGGTGCTGGGCGGCCATATCCACCTGCCGTATGTGATGGCGCTGGCCGGCCTGGCGCGGCCGATGTGGGCAGTGCAAGCAGGCACTGCGGTGTCGCGCCGGGTGCGACCGGGAGCGCCCAACTCGGTCAACTTGCTGCGCTGGGGGCAAGGTGCGCCGGTCGGCCACTGCCGGATCGAGCAGTGGGACGGCGCCGCCAATGGCGCTGATTTTGTTTGCAGCCGGGTCACTGACGTGCAACCCGCCGCAGGGCGCGATGGCCGCTGACACGGCCTGGTTGCTGCACGCCGCCGATGCGCTGGGCCGGCACGCGTTGGAGCTGTATTTCATGGGGTTGCTGCTGTTGCCGGCTTCTGCGGTCGTTGCAGCGCGGCGCCTGCTGCGGGATGGCCGCAGCCCGGGCCGCAACCCTGGCCATCCCTTGGGCATGCCACTGCGCACCGTTGCCGTCGCCATCGGCATCACCACGTTTGCCACACTGACCACCCTGCTGCTGACTGGCGGTGCCTTGCGCGCGGCCGATCAGGCATTTGCCGACGCGGTGCGGGCCAGCCTGCCAGCCGTTGCCCTGCCGGCCTTTGCCACCGTCACCCACCTGGCCGACACGGCCACGCTGACAGGCTTGTGCATCACGATGGCGCTGCTGCTGGCCGCCGCACGCCAGCCTGTGCTGGCCATGGGCTGGGTGCTGGCGGTGGCCGGCAACGGCATGCTCAACCGCAGCCTGAAAGCCCTCATTGGCCGGGCCCGCCCGCTGGATCAGGTGGCCGCCTGGGCCGAAACGGGTTTCAGCTTCCCCAGTGGCCACAGCTCGGGCGCGGTGGTGGCCTGCGGCATGCTGGCCTTCACCGCCTGGCGGCTGCTGCCAGCCCGCTGGCGCGTGGCAGTGCTGGCAGTGCTGGCCGCAGCCGTGGCGCTGGCCTGGTCCATCGGCGCCAGCCGGGTGTTTTTGGGGGTGCATTTCGCCAGCGATGTGCTGGCCGGCTTTGCCTCGGGCGGGCTGTGGTTGCTGCTGTGCATCCGCCTGCTGGCGTGGCGCTGGCGATAATTGGTCGATGAATCCACTTCTGGGCAAACTGCATCCCTACCCGTTTGAGCGCTGGCGTGCTCTCACTGCCGGCGTCACCCCCAACCCGGCATTGCGGCCCATCAGCCTGGGGATTGGTGAGCCGCGCCACGCCACCCCGGCCCTGATTGAAGACGCGCTGGTGGCCAACCTCAAAGGCCTGTCGGTGTACCCGCCCACCGCCGGCACGCCTGCGCTGCGCGCCGTGATGGCGGCCTGGGTGCAGCGGCGTTACGGTGTGACGGTTGACCCGGCCAGCCAGGTGCTGCCGGTCAGTGGGTCACGTGAGGCACTCTTTGCCATTGCCCAGACGGTGGTCGATGCCAGCCGCCCCGGCGCCACCGTGGTGTGCCCCAATCCGTTTTACCAAATTTACGAGGGTGCAGCCCTGCTGGCCGGCGCTGACACCGCCTTTGCCAACAGCGACCCCACACGCAACTTTGCGGCCAATTGGGCCAGCATTGATGCCGCCACCTGGGCCCGCACCCAGTTGCTGTACGTCTGCTCGCCCGGCAACCCCACCGGCGCGGTGATGCCGCTGGCCGAATGGGCGCAACTGTTTGCATTGAGTGACCGCCACGGCTTTGTCATTGCCAGCGACGAGTGTTATTCGGAGATCTACTTTGGCAACACGCCGCCGCTGGGCGGGCTGGAGGCTGCCGTCCAGCTGGGCCGCACTGGCTTTCGCAACCTGATCAGCTTCACCTCGCTGAGCAAACGCAGCAACGTACCGGGCCTGCGCTCGGGCTTTGTGGCGGGTGATGCGGCCTTGCTCCAGCAGTTTTTGCTCTACCGCACCTACCACGGCTCGGCCATGGGCCAAGTGGTGCAAGCCGCCAGCATCGCCGCCTGGGGTGACGAGGCCCACGTGGTGGCCAACCGAGCGCTGTACCGCACCAAGTTTGCCCAGGCCACCCCCGTGCTGGCCGATGTGCTGGACGTGGCGCTGCCCGACGCCGGCTTTTATCTGTGGGCGGGCATCCGCACGGCCACTGGCCAGCCCGCCGACGATGTCGATTTCGCCCGGCAATTGCTCGCTCAATACAATGTGGCGGTGCTGCCGGGCAGCCTGCTGGCGCGCAGCGCGCACGGTCTCAACCCCGGCCAGGGCCGCATCCGCATGGCCCTGGTGGCCGGCACCGATGACTGCCTGGAAGCGGCCCACCGCATTGCCGCGTTTGCGCGTGGCTACACATCCGCAGCTGTGCCCGCAGCAACCTACCCTCCCCATCCTGAACCAGCCCCACGCTGACCCACCATGACCCAAGCCCTGCAAACCCTCATCGACCAAGCCTGGGAAGCCCGTGCCAGCCTGGGGCCCACCACAGCCGACCCGGCGCTGCGCGAGGCGGTGGACCACGTGATCGCCGAGCTCAACGCCGGCCGCATCCGCGTGGCCGAGCCGCAAGCCGTGGGCCAGTGGACGGTGAACCAATGGATCAAAAAAGCGGTGCTGCTGAGCTTCCGCTTGCATGACAACCAGGTGATGCGATCAGGCGACCTGACCTTTTTCGACAAAGTGCCGACCAAGTTCTCGCACATCGATGAAGAAGCCATCCGCGCCAGCGGCGTGCGGGTGGTGCCACCGGCCGTGGCGCGGCGCGGCAGCTACCTGGCCAAAAACGTGGTGCTGATGCCCAGCTACGTCAACATCGGCGCTTATGTGGACGAAAACACCATGGTCGATACCTGGGCCACCGTGGGCTCATGCGCGCAGAGCGGCAAGAACGTGCATTTGAGCGGCGGCGTGGGCATTGGCGGTGTGTTGGAGCCGCTGCAGGCCAACCCCACCATCATTGAAGACAACTGCTTTGTGGGCGCCCGGTCCGAGGTGGTGGAAGGTGTGATCGTTGAAGAAAACTCGGTCATCAGCATGGGTGTCTACATCAGCCAAAGCACCAAGATCTACAACCGCATGACCGGTGAGATCAGCTACGGCCGCATCCCGTCAGGGTCAGTGGTGGTCAGCGGGTCGATGCCGGCGGTGGACGGCAGCCACAGCCTGTACTGCGCGGTGATCGTCAAACGGGTCACGGCCGAGACCCGTGCCAAAACCAGCATCAATGAGCTGCTGCGCGCCTGAGCAGTGACGGCGCAGTCTTGAGTTTCAGGAGAACCCCGGCATGAGTGGACGCATGGACAAGGTGATGCGCCTGATGGCCGAGCGCCAGGCGTCTGACGTGTTCCTGTCGGCCAACATGCCGATCCTGATCAAGATCCACGGCCAGATGTTGCAGCTGTCAGA
>JAYVLI010000010.1:0-20023 GCA_043759535.1 Betaproteobacteria bacterium
GCCATCCAGGTCTTCCGCCCGCTCGTGGGCTCCGTCTTGATGCTGGGCGCCGTGGGCCAATTGCAGTTTGAGGTGGTGGCGCACCGGCTGGAGCATGAATACGGCTGCAAGGCCCGCATCAGCCCCTGCCGCTTTTCCATCGCCCGCTGGGTGACCTGCGGAACTGCCGGTGGAAACGGCCAGGGCGCATCGGCGGATGAAAAAGAGCTGGCCCGCTTCATCGACGGCAACAGCCACCGCATGGCCTATGACGCGGTGAACGCGCCGACGCTGCTGGTGGAATATTCACCCGAGCTGCGGGCGATTGAGGCCAACTGGCCCAAGATCAAGTTCCACGCGCTGCGTGAGCACGCGGGGCTGGTGTTTCAGAAGCGGTTGGAGGGGTAGGCCAAAACAGGGCTGCTGTCGCGCCGGCCCTGTGCCACGCGACCCATCAGCCCGGAATTGCCTGCAGCAAGACCAGCAGCGCCGTGCGCAACGCGGGCACGTCACCCACCACAATGCTCCAGACCGTGTCGCTGTCGATGCCCAGGTAGGCGTGGATCAGGCGGTTGCGGGTGCCCACCACCTTGCGCCACGGCAGGTTGGGCGCCAGGGCGCGGATGTCTGCGGGGACACGGGTGCCGCCTCGCCAATCAGCGCCAGATTGCGCAGCGTGGCATCCACCCGCATACGGTCTGCGGCAAAGCTGGCTTGGTCCAAGCCTTGGGTGTAGTCCAGCACCGTGTCGCAGAACCCCAGCATGTCCTCGACATACAGCCGGCTGTCGCGCTCAGATGGCAATGGCATCGCGTTCAACATAGGGGCGCAAGCGCTCGCGCAACGCTTTCTCTGTCACCAGGTCCACCGGCCGGCCCAGCAAGTCTTCCAGATAGAACTGCAGGCCAAAGTAGCGATCGGCATCTGCGACGCCGTCAAAAGCCACCAGCACATCCACATCGCTGTCGGCCCGCGCCGTGCCCCGCGCCACGCTGCCAAACAGCGCCAGCTTGAGCACACCAAAGCGCTGCGCCAGCACAGGTTTGTGCCGAACGAGCAGTTGGATGACGGCCTCACGGTCCATATGCGCATGATGCCGCAAAGGCCGTGCAGCGGGCCGGGCGATCACTCCTCAAAGCCTTCCAGCGTGGTCTGCGCTGCCGGTGCTGTGGCGCGGGCATGGCCTTCTGGAAAAAACACACCGGCAGCATCCAGCCCCGAATTTGCAATCAGCGGACCGTCGCAGATGCGCGCCAGCAACGCCGCTGCCTCTGGCTCCAACGCCACCAGCAGCCCCAGCACGTTGAGGACATTCAGCAGCTCTGTGGTGTATTCGGCAGGCCAGCCGTCGGGTTGGATGTCGCCCAGCGGCGACGGTGGGCGCCGGTCGCCGATTTGGGGTTTCTCTCGCTCGCGCTTGCGCGAATTGAACCATTGCACAAGAACCTGCTTGCCGCCCACGTGGTATTGCCAGACTGCCTGCGGTACGGGCTCGATGAATCCTCGGCCGACGATCAGGCGCTCTTTCTCGGTGTCGTAGGTCAGCTTGTTGGGCATGCCTTCGGGCGTGCTTGGAATGGCGCCGTCTTTGGGCACTTGTGGTCGGCGGCCGACCGGCAGCCGAGGAGCATCCGGTTCGCGGCCGGCGCCGGCGTCAGCAAAGCGCTCGCCAAAGGTGTGCAGCCAGACAACTCGCCGCCCAAGGCGGACCGCTTCGTCGAACAGTTCGGCGCTCGCCGTGACCGGAACGCGCAGACCCGGCGCGGCGAGGTCGTTATCGAATTTCCGTACGAACCCGGCATGGCCGGCTACGCCTGCGAGGTAGGCCATGAACTCGCTGGCAGCGACGGTGCGGCCCAGCCGCTCGCCCAAGGCCCGGAGAATTGCCGGGCGAAGGTTGGACCGAGTTGCCGCTGCATCGAGCCACAGCGGAAACACCTTTCCACCGAACGATCCCTTGAAGTGATGCTTGTCTGGTGGGGACGCTGAAACAGTGAGTGCCGGCCCGAGGCCTGGATGGCGGTCATGCAGCGCCGTCACGTAGATCTGCTCTGACGAGAGGGTGTCCCACAACAGCCCGTTCGGCTGTGTGATGACCCTGATGTCCGGAATGATCCACTGGCGATCAAACGACCGGAAGGCGTAACGCACCGGCGGCCGCCCTGGACCGGTCTCCTGCGACAGTGGCACCAGGGTTCCTGGATGACCTGACAGCGAACTGCGCACGGCCGAGTCGATGTGCCGGTCAGCAGGTACACCAGCCCGCAGGGTGGGATGAAAGAGCAACTGCTTGCGATCCGCCGGCGCGTCGATCAGGGCCTGCCAGCGCCGCCGCAGCGAGTCGGCATCGGGCGCGATCACCCAAACCCGCATCGGCTGGACGCCTGAGCCGCCGTACTCAAAGAGGTCTTCCAGGCGCGGGAACTCTGCCCAGGCGCCGACCGCCGCCGGCATGAACGGGTCGCGTGAGCCAGTTCCGCAGTCCTGCCATCCGGGGCCGTCGAGCTGCAACGAATTGAGCGCCTCGAACTTTGCGGTGCGATGCCCCTTCGGCAACGCCCGCCAGCGCACCTTGGCGAGCCCTCCAGCCCCCCCCCCCCCCCGATCCGGCCACCGCGCCGCCAGGACGATGCAAACCGGTTGCTGCACGCCCTGGAAGATGCGGGTCGACACCTCCGGCTGATGGCCCTCCGGCGAGCAATCAATCACCCAGATTTCATTGCAGCGCTGGCGCAGGTCTTGGCGCATGCGCTCAAAGCCAGGCCCGCTCAAATAGCCCGCCACCGTGATGAAGGCCACGATGCCACTGCCGCCGCCCGGGGCCTGGCCGGGCAAATCTTCAAACACCTTGCGCGCCGCCCAGCGCCAGAAATACACGTACAGATTTCGCAAATGCTTGGCATGGGCGCCCAATCCCCAAGCGGCGGGCGGCTGCCAGTCATCCAGCGGCGCGTAGTCGCCCTTCTTGCGGTCAGCTCCCTCCACCCAGCCGCCCAGGCCTTTGGCTTTGTCTTTGTACGGCGGGTTGCCAATCACCACGGTGATCGGCTGCTCACGCTTCACACGGTTGGCCGCCTTGCGTTGCTGGCCAATGGCCGCCGTGAACCCCGGGAAATGCCCGCCGTCATCGTCGGGGTTGCTCAGCGTATCGGTCACGTACATGCGTGGCGCCACTTTGGGCAAAGCACCGGTCAATGCCACCACCTCAGCCAGCAAACGCAATTGGGCCACTGCAAATGGGCCAAGCTGCAGTTCAAAAGCGACCAAGCGTGTCAACGCAGACGCCACCGCAGCCGGCACCGCACCTGGGCCTTCGTCATCGGCCACACGCGCCGCAAGGTGGCGCAGCACCCCCAGCACAAAAGTGCCCGTGCCGGTGGCCGGATCGGCCACGATCACGCTGTCAGCGGCCAGCCCACGAGGGAGGTCAAAGCCGGGTCGGCGCAGTGCCTCGTCCACCAGGCCCACCATGGCCGACACCACCTGCGGTGGGGTGTAGTAAGAGCCGGTCTGCTTGCGCAGGTGGTTGTCGTAGGTTTCAAGAAAGTCTTCATAGAAATACAGCCATGCATCCGCATGGCCTTTGCTGACGGTGGGCCAATCCACCGCATCCAGCACCCGCTCCAAGGTTCTGAGTGAGGTGTTCAAAGCCCGGCGCGTCTCCTTGTTGTCGGTCAACAACTGCAGTGCGGCGCTGATCAGCGAGGCCGACTCCATCAAGCCCTCTGCCACCTTGTGCAGGTCATCACCAATCACGATGCCACGGGCGCGCGCCATCAACAGACCAAAGGTAACTGCCTGCGCATAGCCGTCAGCAAACTGTTCATCCGTGGCCTGCGGGAACAGCAATCCACGCCAATCAGTGGCCAATGTGGTCAATGCGTCGGCCTTGCGTTCCAAGGCCTCGATCACTTCGTCGCGCAGCAACCGGCACAGCCGTGCGGTGACCTCGGCAAGTTCTTTGGCGGTGCGCGGGGCAATCGGCTCCCATTGCAGAAAGAGTTCAACAAGCTGCAGCAGGCTGGGCGGTGCGGTGAGTGCGGCCCCGGCGCCTTCAATGCCGCCGTCGAGCCGCACGATGGGGCAAGCCAATTCACCGTTGTGCCACAGACTGAACTCATTGCCGTCGCTGTAAAGCAGGTTCGGCAAGGATTGCAGCCGTTGCCACTGCGCCTTGTCGTGGCCGCCCCGGAAGCGCCTGGGGTCGCCACCCTTGCCGGGCGCCTTGAGTTCCACAAAGCCAACCAGCACATTGCGGACGGTGACGGCGTAATCAGGCCGCGTCTTCAAGTCGGAAACGGTGCTTTCGCCCACGGCGACCACAGTGCCGGGCTGGTGGCGGCACAACTCCGCCAAGCCTTGGAGCAGGTTCTCGAACGGGCCTCTTAGCTGATCTTCCGGCTCGCCGGCCACGCTGGGGTTCGACAACCGGGCGGTGGCAGCTTTGCCAAATGCCGACACAACGCTGGCCAGTGAAAACTCGCTCAAGCCGTGGCTCCTGTAGATGGGCAGCGCGCAGCACAACGAGTCATGTCCGCAACGCTCGATTGAGCTGTCATCCCGGCATGGCGCTGGCCCGCTTCATCGACGGCAACAGCCACCGCATGGCCTACGACGCAGTGAATGCGCCCACCCTGCTGGTGGAATATTCACCCGAGCTGCGGGCGATTGAGGCCAACTGGCCCAGGATCAAGTTCCATGCGCTGCGTGAGCACGCGGGGCTGGTGTTTCAGAAGCGGCTGGAGGGGTAGGCCGGGCTCACGCACCCCCCGTGTACGGGGTTGGCCCGCTTGGCGTGAGCCGGGGCGGCCCAGGTGCTTGCGGCTCACCATGAAGCCGCTGTTGCGGCTTTGGCCTGGACCCGGAACGGGCGCGGCCCACAACCCTGTTGAAAGCCCGCCATGCATCCCATCTCTTGTGCCCTGGCCGCCACCCTGCTGGCCGGCGCCACCAGCTTGACGCAAGCCGCACCCATCATTTCGCCCTTTGCTGCCGACCTGGCGGCCGGCAACTGTTCTGCAGACAGCGCCGCTGGTGGCTCATCGGCCCAGTCCGTTTTCAATGGCGGTTACTGGAATGCCGGTGGTCATGGCAACCACTGGGTGCAGGCTGACATGGGCGCCAGCTTCACGCTGTCGCAAGTGCGTTTTGCGGTGGACGTGCTGCCGGCCAACGGCACCACACAGTTGGTGTTTTTGTCCGACACACCCATCGGCAACCTGTGGAGCACGCTGACCGCCGTGGCCAGCCGCAGCGGCTACACCACCAAGTAACAGCAGTTTGAAGCGGACTTTGCCAGCGCCGCCAGCGGCCGCTATCTGCAGATTGTGAGCAACGGCGGCGCCAGCTGGACTGCGCTGGGTGACGAATTTGCCCGCAGCAACTGGGTGGACCCCGCCGTGCAGGGCGGTGGCGGCGTAGCCGGTGGCAACGTGCCTGAGCCCGGCAGCTGGGCCTTGGCGGCGCTGGCGCTGGTGGTTTTGGGCTGGCAACACCGGGCAGACGGGGCAGCCAGGCTCGCTGCGTTCCAGTCAAACTGATGCGTTGATGTCAAATTGATGCTATGGTGCGCAATCTGGCTTTGTCATCCCACCGCCCATGCGCACCACCCTCAACCTGCAAGAAGACGCCTTGATCGCGGCGCGCAATGTGGCGCAGCGTGAACGTTTGTCCCTGGGCGACGCCGTCTCGGCCTTGATCCGTCGGGGTGCATGCGCGCCTGACACCGGCGCTGCCGCAGCAGCCCTGCCTGTGCTGCGAGGTCGTTTCGCCTTGCTGCCGGTGCGTGATGAAGTGATCACCCCGCAGCACATCCGCACGCTGATGGAACGCGAAGGCATCTGACGCGCCGCCGACCGATGCGCGCCCTGCTCGACGTGAATGTGTGGATTGCGTTGTTTGATGACGCACACCAGTTTTCAGACCGCGCCAATGCCTTTGTCAGCGGCGCCGGTGTGCAGATCGCCACCTGCCCCTTGGTAGAAAACGGCGTGATCCGGATCATGAGCATGCCCAGCTACGGCCGGCGCGGCGGCCTGCCGATGCAGCAGGTGCGGGCGCGGCTCAGCGAAGCTTGCAAGGAGTTGGACCACGCCTTCTGGCCCGACGATGTGAGCCTGCGCGACGACGCCCTGGTTGACTTCAACCGGGTGCAGGGCCACAACCAGATCACCGACCTCTACTTGCTGGCGCTGGCGGTACAGCACGGTGGCTGCCTGGTGACGTTTGACCAAGCCATCGCACTGTCCAGCGTGTACGGAGCCACAACAGACCATTTGCGTTTGTTGTGACGCGCTTGTTGTAACGCCCCCCGGGCCCGCCGGCCACCCAACACCCGCAGCTCAAGCCCTCGCGCGACCTGCCGTGCTACCGGCCACGCAGTACGCCACCGCCACCGCCGCCGCCAGCCGCGCATTGCCTTTGACCAGCGCGATGTTGGCGGCCAGGCTTTGGCCACCGGTCAGCTCATTCAGGCGTTGCAGCAAAAACGGCGTGGCCGCCTTGCCGTTGATGCCACGGGCGGCGGCCTCGGCCAGGGCGCCTTCAATCGCGTCGTCGATGTCGGTGCGCGGCATGGCAAATTCTTCGGCAACCGGATTGGCCACCACCAGCCCGCCGCCCAGGCCCAAACCCAGGCTCCACTGGGCATGCATCACGGTGGCAATCTCGGCCGGGCTGTCCAGCCGCACGTCCACGCTGAAATCACTTTCGCGGGTAAAAAACGCCGGCAGGCAATCGGTGCCGTGGCCGATCACCGGCACGCCGTGGGTCTCCAGGTATTCCAGCGTCAGGCCCAAGTCCAGGATGGACTTGATGCCGGCACACACCACCGCCACTTCGGTGCGCGACAGCTCTTGCAGGTCGGCCGAGATGTCAAAGCTGCTCTCCGCACCCCGGTGTACCCCGCCGATGCCCCCGGTGGCAAACACCCGGATGCCGGCCAGTGCCGCGATGATCATGGTGGCCGCCACGGTGGTGGCGCCGGTGCGGCCTTGCGCCACCAGCACGGGCAGATCACGCCGGCTGACCTTGCTGGCTTGTGGTCCCAGGCGGCCCAGTTGCTCAATTTGCGCCTGGGTCAAACCGGCTTTCAAGCGCCCATCCAGCACCGCGATGGTGGCCGGCACCGCGCCGTGGGCGCGCACCTCGGCCTCCACAGCAAACGCGGTCTGGGCGTTGTGCGGCCAGGGCATGCCGTGGCTGATGATGGTGGATTCCAGCGCCACCACCGGTTGGCCGCCGGCCAGCGCAGCGGCCACGTCGGGGTGCAAGTCCAGCAGCGGGTGTGGGGTCATGGCGGGCTCTCTTTGACAGGGCTTTGCTGCCGGGATTATCAAAGCCCGGTGCCACAATCCGCCGCCCCTGATTGCGTGTTCCAGTTGCGCACCCCCGCCGCGTGCCCATGCCCCAGTTGCGCTACCGCCACCGCCTCGCCCTCTACCTACAGCTGATCCGCTGGGACCGCCCCGCCGGCTGGCTGCTGCTGCTGTGGCCCACACTCAGCGCGCTGTGGATGGCAGCAGACGGTTTCCCCGGCTGGCATCTGCTGGTGGTGTTCACGCTGGGCACGGTGTTGATGCGCAGTGCCGGCTGCTGTGTCAACGATGTGGCCGACCGCGAGTTTGACCGCCACGTCAAACGCACCGCCATGCGGCCGGTGACCAGCGGCGCGCTGGCGCCCAAAGAGGCGCTGGCCGCGGGCGCGGTGCTGGCGCTGTTGGCGTTTTTGCTGGTGCTCAGCGCCAACCCGCCCACCATCACGCTGTCGTTTGCCGCGCTGGCCATTGCGCTGGCCTACCCGTATGCCAAACGCCTGGTGGCCATGCCGCAGGCAGTGCTGGGGGTGGCCTTCAGCTTTGGCATCCCGATGGCGTTTGCGGCGGTGCAGGGCGGGCGGGTGTGGGGGCTGGCTGCTGTCAACGCCGCCGTGCCGCCGGCTGCTTGGCTGCTGCTGCTGGGCAACCTGTGCTGGGTGCTGGCCTACGACACCGAATACGCGATGGTGGACCGCGACGACGACATCCGCATCGGCATCCAGACTTCAGCGCTGACGCTGGGCCGCTGGGACGTGGCCGCCGTGATGGGCTTTTATGCCGCTCATCTGGCCAGTTGGGCAACGCTGGGTTATGCGCTTGGGCTGGGCCGCTGGTTCTTGGCCGGTATCGCCGTGGCTGCGCTGCAGGCTGGCTGGCATTTCACGCTGATCCGCAGCCGCAGCCGGGACGGCTGTTTCAAGGCCTTCCGCCTCAACCACTGGTTGGGCTTTGCGGTGTTTGTGGGGGTGGTGCTGGATTTGGGCCTGCGCTGAGGCTGGCCCCAACACATCACCCGCCAAACTCGTCCCCCAGTTCAGCCGCCCGCGCCTGCGCTGCGCGGATGGCCGCCACCACCGCCGGCCCCACACCGGCTGCGGCCAGGCTTTGCAGCGCGGCATAGGTGGTGCCGCCCTTGCTGGTGACACGCTCACGCAGCACGGCCGGTGGCTCATCGGATGCGGCGGCCAGCGCAGTGGCGCCGTCCAGTGTGGCCAGCGCCAGTTGCCGGCCTTGCGCGGCGGACAGGCCCATCTCGGTGGCGGCGGCCATCATGGCTTCGATCACATAAAACACATAGGCCGGGCCAGAGCCTGAGAGGGCGGTCACCGCATCCAGGTCCACCTCGGCATCCACCCACAGCAACTGGCCGGTGGGCGCCAACACCTGTTCCACCAGCGCGCGCTGGGCAGCGCAGACGGCGGCGGTGGCAAACAGGCCGGCAATGCCGCGGCCGATCAGCGCCGGTGTGTTGGGCATGCTGCGCACGATGGCCGCTGCGCCGGTGGCGCGGGCTATTGCGCTGCTGCGGATGCCGGCCATCACGCTCAAGTGCAGCGCGCCGGCCACTTGGGCAGCGCACGGCGCAGCGGCTTGGGCAAACAATTGGGGCTTGACGGCCCACACCACCAAGTCAGCTTCGGCCAAACCCAGGTCGGCGGGTGTTGCGTCAGCCACAACAGCATCGGCAGACGCGGCCGTGCGCACGCCAAACATGGCCTGCAGCGTGCTGCGCTGGGCGTCACCCGGGTCGATCACCAGAATGCGGCCAGGCGGGTGGCCGGCACGCACCAGCCCGCCAATCAGCGCGCTGGCCATGTTGCCGCCGCCGATAAAAGCAATGCTGGCGGGTGACGTGGCGGGGGACATGGCCGGGGCTGACGGGGCGGGGTAGGCCGAGGAAAACGCTGCTGTGCTCATCAAACCAGTGTAGCCAGCCACCCCGCCCTGCCCGGCGATGCCTGGCCATGTCTGACCTGCTGCGGGCCATGCAATCCGCGCATAACCCGTGCAAGACCTGCCCGCCAAGCCCGCCCGGCGCCTACATTGCGCCGCCAGGCCCACCGCCAAAAGCAGTGGGGCCGACCCCCATCACACCCCACCCGCCGGAGACCCCGCCCATGAGCACGCCCCTGTCCTACGTCCACCCCACCGCTGACAGCCCGTGGGGCACCTACCTGTCCCAGGTGGACCGGGTGACGCCGTATCTGGGCAACTTGGCGCGCTGGGTAGACACACTCAAGCGCCCCAAGCGCAGCCTGATCGTGGATGTGCCCATCGAGATGGACGACGGCCGTATCGCCCACTTTGAGGGTTATCGGGTGCAGCACAGCCTGACCCGCGGCCCCGGCAAGGGCGGTGTGCGCTACCACCCGGCCGTCACGCTGGAAGAAGTGATGGCCTTGTCGGCCTGGATGAGCATCAAGACCGCTGCGGTGAACCTGCCGTTTGGCGGCGCCAAAGGCGGGATTCGCGTTGACCCGAAATTGCTGTCACTCAAAGAGCTGGAGAAACTGACGCGCCGCTACACCAGCGAGATCGGCATCATCATCGGCCCACAGCAAGACATCCCGGCGCCAGATGTCAACACCAACGGCCAGATCATGGCCTGGATGATGGACACCTACTCGATGAACACCGGCGCCACCGCCACGGGTGTGGTCACCGGCAAACCCATCGAGCTGGGGGGCAGCCTGGGCCGCATCAAAGCCACCGGGCGGGGGGTGTTTGTCACCGGCCGTGAAGCCGCACGCCGCATCGGCCTGGCGTTGGACGGCGCCCGTGTGGCCGTGCAAGGCATGGGCAATGTGGGTGGGTCCGCGGCTGAGCTGTTTGGCCAGGCCGGCGCCAAGGTGGTGGCTGCGCAAGACCACACCGGCAGCATCTTCAACGGCGATGGGTTCGACCTGTCCAAACTGATGCCGCATGTGTTGGCCACCGGTGGTGTGGCAGGTTTTGCCGGCGCCCAAGCCCTGGACAACGAGGCCTTCTGGGATGTGGACAGCGACATCTTGATCCCCGCCGCGCTGGAAAACCAGATCACCGCCGCCCGCGCCGCCCGGCTGCGCTGCAAGTTGGTGTTGGAAGGCGCCAACGGCCCCACCGGCCGCGCGGCCGACGACATGCTGGCCGAGCGCAACATCCTGGTGGTGCCCGATGTGATCTGCAACGCCGGTGGGGTGACGGTGAGCTACTTTGAATGGGTGCAAGACTTCTCGTCCTTCTTCTGGACCGAAGACGAGATCAACCTGCGGCTGGACAAGATCATGGTCGGCGCGCTGAAGAAAATCTGGGACACGGCGGACCAGCACCACATCAGCCTGCGCACCGCCACGTTTGCGGTGGCATGTGAGCGCATCTTGTCGGCGCGGCAGGAGCGGGGCTTGTACCCGTGAGTGGGGTGGCTGCGGGCTGGAGGGGCAGCAGGTTGTCCAGCGGCTCAGCAGCCGTTTGGATCGACCGTTCAGATCAGCCGTTGCGGCCAAGGTGCTTGGCCATGCGGTTCACAGCCTCGGTCAAAGCTTGCAGATCCTGGTCAACAACCAGCCAGCGCCAGCAGTTCAGCGCGGTGGGTCTCAATCAGCGGAGGCATGCAAATGAGCGTAGCCATGCTGGGCCGAGAGGCCGACAAAGTCCCGCGCTAAAGCTTGACGGACCAGCAAGGGGTTCCAAGTGCCCCATGCGTCAAAGCCTCAATCTGGCCGCCGGCGCCGCACCGCCACCATCAACGCGCCCAAGCCCAGCAGCAGCATCGCGTCGGTCTGTGGCTCCGGCACAGCGGCAGCCACATCGCCGGGGCGCACAGCTACGGCAAACAACGCACCGTCCCGGCTGGTGGGGAGCTGGCGGCCGTTGTAGGTGCCGAGGTTCCAAGCGAAACCCGGACTCGGCGCGTACACCGTACCGGACCAATAGTCGGCGGACACCACGCCGTCAAACTGGCCCGACAACCCTGCATGGCTGCCGCCGACACTGTTCCAGATCGACTCGTACTGGTCCTGAGCCCCCGCTTGCACATTGAAATCGCCGGCCGGCAGCATCCAGCCTGCCAGGCCCGATGCCGACAAGCCAGCCGTTGCCGCCAACGCCTGTGCTGAGCCGGGCACGCTGGTTGCGCTCCAGGCGCCATGGCCAATATTCCAGTCGTTCAGGATCGTGATGTTGAGCGCGGTGCCATAGAAGTAAGTGCATTTGCCCGCCCCTGAAACGCCGCCTGCGCCGTGCCCGCCGCGCCCATCAGCACCGCCATCGCTGCCGCAAACGCCGCCGCAGCCTTGTGTTTCAAATTCATCTGCTCGCTCCCCACGTTTCAACCGGGTTAGGTCGCCACAAAAAACGCCCCGGTTGATGCCCCCCCCGATTTAAGGGGTAGGTGGTTTCGGATGCCGAGCCCCAAGCTTGTGCCGCTGCTTCGAGGGCCGATGTCCAGGCTGGCAGGCGCACACCGCAACCGCAGTTTGTGGACTCCATCCACTGCCGCCAATGCCGGCTGGCGCGCAACAGGCTTGACACCGACCGCATGGCAAACGCCTTCCTGCTGACCGCGTTGCCAGCCGGATAGCATCCACCCATGCACCGCCGCCCCCTGCTCACCGCCGGCCTCACAGCCACCTTTCTGGCCGCCCTCAGCCCAGCGCTGCAGGCCCAACCCTGGCCACCCCACCCCGTCAAGATCGTGGTGCCCGCCCCGGCCGGCAGCAGCCTGGACATCATTGCCCGCCTGCTGGCCGACAAGTTGAAAGACAAATGGGGCCAGCCTGTGCTGGTGGACAACAAGCCCGGTGCGGGCGGCATGCTGGGCGTGGACGTTGCCGCCAAGGCCGCGCCCGACGGCACCACGCTGGTGATGGGCTTCAACGGCCCGATCGCGTTTGCGCCGTTTCTCTACAAGAAGATGCCTTACGACCCGGCCAAGGATTTGGCGGCTGTGGTGATGTGTACGTCCCAGCCCAATGTGCTGGCGGTCAACGCTGCGCTGCCCATCAAGACGGTGAAAGAGTTTGTGGACTGGGCCAAGGCGCGGGATGGCCGAGTCAACTATTCGTCCCTGGGCCAAGGCAGCTCAGCCCATTTGACGATGGCGCTGATGATGGGCGAGACCGGTTTTGCCGCCACCCACATCCCGTTCAACGGCTCACCGCCGGCCGCGTTTGCGGTGGCGCAGGGTGAGGCAGACGCCACCTTCATGACCGCGCCGGCGCTGCTGCCGCATGTCAAATCGGGCAAGCTGCGGCTGCTGTCCAGCACCGCCGCAAGACGTCAGGATGGGCCCGACAGCCTGAAAGACCTGCCCACGTTGGCTGAGGCCGGTTATCCGCAAGTGGAATCGCTGGCCTGGAACGGCCTGTTCACCGCCGTCGGCACACCCACTGCCGTGATCAACAAGATCAACACCGATGTGAATGCCGCGCTGCGCGACCCGGCCGTCAAGACGGTGCTGGACGGCCAGGGCCTGACCGTGGTGGGCGGCAGCGCGGATGACTTCAAGCGCACGGTGGACGGTGATGCCCGCCGCTGGGGCGCCATCATCCAGAAAGCCGGCATCAAGCTGGACCAGTGAGCGTTTGCAAAAGGGCGCGCTGGCCATGGCGGATCACACGCACCACACCCACGACCTGGACAAGATCGACCTGCGCATCCTGCGCGTGCTGCAGGCCGACGGCCGCATCAGCAACCTCAAATTGGCCGACGAGGTGCATTTGTCGGCCACCGCCGTGCTGGAGCGGGTCAAGCGCCTGACCCGCGACGGCTACATCCTGGGCTATGAGGCGCGGCTGAACCCGGTGCTGCTGGGCGCCGGGCTGATGGTGTTTGTCGAGATCCTGCTGGACCGCACGGTGCATGACGTGATGGACACCTTCCGCGCAGCGGTGCAGGTGCGGCCCGAGATCCTGGAATGCCATCTGGTGGCAGGTGGTTTTGACTATCTCTTGAAGACCCGCGTTGCCGATATGGCGGCCTACCGCCAGTTCATCGGCAGCGTGATCTGGACCCTGCCCGGCGTGCGTGAAACCCGCACCTACGTGGTGATGGAAGAGGTCAAGAGCAGCACGCAGATTGCGGTGTAGGCGGCGCCAGCCTGCGGCGCTGTTCAGCGCCCACCAAAGATGGCGGTGCCGATGCGCACGGTGGTGGCGCCCTCGGCAACCGCCGCTTCCAGGTCAGCGCTCATGCCCATGCTCAGGGTGTCCAGCGCCAGGCCGCTGGCATTGAGTGCGGCCAGCAGCGCATGCAGCGCACGGTGCGGTGCGTGTTGGGCCGCCGGGTCAGCAGCAGGCTCAGGAATGGCCATCAGCCCACGCAGCCGCAGGCGTGGCAGCCGAGCAACCTGGGCGGCCACGGCCAGCACCTCCGCCGGCAGCAGGCCGCTCTTGCTGGCCTCGCCACTGATGTTGACTTGCAAACACACTTGCAGCGGCGGCACATCGGCCGGGCGCTGCTCACTCAGGCGCTGGGCAATCTTGAGCCGGTCGACCGAATGCACCCAGTCAAACGCCGCCGCCACCGGCCGGGTCTTGTTGCTTTGCAGCGGGCCGATCAGATGCCAGGTGAGTTGCCTGCGCAAATCGGCCAGCACGCTGATCTTGTCCAGCGCCTCTTGCACATAGTTTTCACCAAACTGGCGCTCACCGGCGGCAAAGGCGGCACGCACTGCGTCAGCGCCAAAAGTCTTGCTCACGGCCAGCAGCGTGACACTGTCCACAGGCCGGCCCGCAGCGGCGCAAGCGGCGTTGATGCGGCTGTGGACCTGCTGCAAGTTGTCGATAACGGTGGTCATAATCGATCAAGCCTAACCCAGAGACTCATGGACATCACCCAACTGCTGGCCTTTTCGGTCAAGAACAAGGCCTCTGACCTGCACCTGTCGGCCGGCCTGCCGCCCATGATCCGGGTCAACGGCGATGTGCGGCGTATCAACGTGGAGGCGCTGGACCACAAGGCGGTGCATGCGATGGTCTACGACATCATGAATGACGCCCAGCGCAAGGCGTATGAAGACACCCTGGAGTGCGACTTCAGCTTCGAGATCCAGGGCCTGGCGCGCTTCCGCGTCAATGCGTTTAACCAGAACCGGGGCGCGGGCGCGGTGTTCCGCACCATCCCCAGCAAAATCTTGTCGCTGGAGCAACTCAACACGCCCAAGATTTTTGCGGACCTGTCGTTGCGCCCACGCGGCATGGTGTTGGTGACCGGGCCCACGGGCTCGGGCAAGTCCACCACGCTGGCGGCCATGGTCAACCACATGAATGAAAACGAATACGGCCATGTGCTGACGGTGGAAGACCCGATCGAGTTTGTGCATGAAAGCAAAAAATGCCTCATCAACCAGCGCGAGGTGGGCCCGCACACCATGAGTTTTGCCAACGCGCTGCGCAGCGCGCTGCGTGAAGATCCGGACGCCGTGCTGGTGGGTGAAATGCGTGATCTGGAAACCATCCGCCTGGCCCTGACCGCCGCTGAGACCGGCCATTTGGTGTTTGGCACCTTGCACACCAGCAGCGCGGCCAAGACGGTGGACCGGATCGTCGATGTGTTCCCCGCTGCCGAGAAAGACATGGTGCGGGCGATGTTGAGTGAATCGCTGGTGGCCGTCATCTCTCAAACGCTGTGCAAGCTCAAAGACGGCAGCGGCCGCGTGGCAGCACATGAAATCATGATCGGCACCGCCGCCATCCGCAACCTGATCCGCGAGAACAAGGTGGCGCAGATGTACTCGGCCATCCAGACCGGGCAGAACATCGGCATGCAGACGCTGGACCAGAACCTGTCTGATCTGGTGCGGCGCAATGTGATTTCGGCCGCTGAAGCGCGGTCAAAGGCCAAGATTCCGGAGAACTTCCCCGGCTGATGCAGCGGGTGCCGGCGCCACAATCAAGGCCCGGCAACAGCGCAGCAGAGCGAGCACCACGATGGAACGCGAACAGGCCTCCAAGTTCATCAATGACCTGCTGCGCCTGATGGCCAGCCGGGGGGGGTCTGACCTGTTCTTGACGGCCGACTTTCCACCCGCCATCAAGGTGGACGGCAAGGTCACCCGCGTTTCACCCCAACCTTTGACCGGCCTGCACACGCTGGCGCTGGCGCGCTCGGTGATGAATGAGCGCCAGGCATCAGAGTTTGAGCGCACCAAAGAGTGCAACTTCGCGATCTCGCCGCAAGGCGTTGGGCGCTTTCGGGTCAATGCCTTCATGCAGCAAGGCCATGTGGGCCTGGTGATGCGCACCATCCCGCAAACCCTGCCCAACATCGACGAGCTGGGTCTGCCGCAGATCCTGAAAGAAATCAGCATGACCAAGCGTGGCCTGGTCATCATGGTGGGTGCCACCGGGTCGGGCAAATCCACCTCGCTGGCGGCGATGGTGGACCACCGCAACCAAAACAGCTTTGGTCACATCATCACGATTGAAGACCCGGTGGAGTTTGTGCATGCGCACAAAAACTGCATCATCACCCAGCGTGAGGTGGGCATTGACACCGACGGCTGGGACCAGGCCCTGAAAAACACCCTGCGCCAGGCGCCGGATGTGATCTTGATGGGCGAGATCCGCGACCGCGCCACGATGGACCATGCGGTGGCGTTTGCCGAAACCGGCCACCTGTGCATCACCACCCTGCATGCCAACAGCGCCAACCAGGCCCTTGACCGCATCATCAACCTGTTCCCTGAAGAGCGGCGCCAACAGTTGCTGATGGATTTGTCGCTCAACCTGAAGGCGATTGTTTCGCAGCGCCTGCTGGCGCGAGAAGAGGGCAAAGGCCGCATCGCCGCAGTGGAGGTAATGCTGAACACGCCACTCATCGCCGACCTGATTTTCAAAGGTGAAGTGGCCGAGATGAAAGATCTGATGAAGCGCAGCCGCGAGCTGGGCATGCAGACCTTCGATCAGGCGCTGTTTGACTTGTACGAGGGCAACGAGGTGACTTACGAAGACGCGCTGCGCAACGCCGACTCGGTCAACGATTTGCGGCTGCAGATCAAACTGCACAGCCACCGCGCCCGCAACCGCGATTTGAGCGCTGGCACCGAGCACCTGAGCATCATGTAGTTGGCGGGCTTGGTGGTACGGACCCGCTGGCTAAACTCGACCGCATGAAAACCTACGAACCGATCACCAGCCGCCGCGTGGCTTTTTTAGGCCTGGGCGTGATGGGCCATCCGATGGCCGGCCACCTGGCGCGCGCTGGCCACCAGGTCACTGTGTACAACCGCAGCGCCGCCAAAGCCCAAGCCTGGGTGGCTGAGTACGGCGGCAAGGCCGCCAGCACCCCACGTGAAGCGGCGCAAGGCGCCGAGATCGTGCTGGCCTGCGTGGGCAATGACGATGACCTGCGCTCGGTGGTGCTGGGTGCCGGCGGTGCTTTTGCCGGCATGGCCACCGGCGCAGTGTTTGTGGACCACACCACCGCGTCCGCGTCAATTGCGCGTGAGCTCTACGGCACTGCCCGCACGCTGGGCCTGCAGTGCATCGACGCACCGGTCTCTGGCGGCCAAGCCGGCGCTGTCAACGGTGCGCTGACCGTGATGTGTGGTGGTGACGCCGCGCCGTTTGAGGCCGTCCAACCGGTGCTGATGGCCATGGCCAAAGCCGTGACACGGGTCGGTGAGGCGGGAGCCGGTCAATTGGCCAAGATGGTCAACCAGATCTGCATTGCCGGGCTGGTGCAGGCGCTGTCCGAGGGCATTGCCTTTGGCCAAAAAGCCGGGCTGGACATGGGTCTGGTGCTGGACGTGATTGGCAAGGGCGCAGCCCAAAGCTGGCAGATGGACAACCGCGGCAGCACCATGGTGGACGCCAAGTTCGACTTCGGCTTTGCGGTGGACTGGATGCGCAAAGACTTGGGCCTGGTGCTGGAAGAAGCGCGCCGCAATGGCGCCCGGGTGCCTGTGACCGCGCTGGTGGACCAGTTTTATGCCGATGTGCAGGCGCTGGGCGGCCAGCGCTGGGACACGTCCAGCCTCATCAAGCGGCTGGTTTAAGCCTGCGCAGCCGCTGGGTTATTGCTTGGTGGGTTATTGCTTGGTGGGTTATTTTTTGGTGGTTCACTTTTTGCTGACAGGCGGCTGCAGCCTGGCCAGCTCGTCCTCGCTGATCACCTCAAACACCCGCACCACCTTGCCCACACCGCTGACACCGCGTGCCAGCTCAG
Organism: Betaproteobacteria bacterium; assembly: GCA_043759535.1. Classification (GTDB taxonomy): domain Bacteria; phylum Pseudomonadota; class Gammaproteobacteria; order Burkholderiales; family Burkholderiaceae_C; genus Pseudaquabacterium. The sequence goes on from JAYVLI010000010.1 coordinate 17,442, forward strand.
TCGCGCGGCTGGCTTCACGCTCAGTCACCCGGCCCATCAGGTAGACCACACCCCGCTCGGCCACCACCTTGAGGCTGTTGGATTGCAGGTCCTTGGCGTCCAGGTAGCTGGCCTTGACCTTGCTGGTCAGGATGGTGTCGTTGCTGCGTGCGGTGAGCGAGCTGTTGCCACTGATAACCAGCTCATTGACCGTGGCCTGCACGTTTTCGATACGGGCCACGGCTTGTTCAATCGCAGCGCGGTCGGCCTCGTTGGGCGCCTCGCCGGTGATCAGCACCGTGCGGTTGAAGCTGGTGATTTTGACGTGGGCCCGCTCACCCACCGCCTCGTTGATGCGCGGGATGGATTTCAGCTCGATGGTCTGGTCATCCAGCTGGGTGCCGGTGGTGCGGCGGTCGGTGATGGACAACGCACCGCCCACCACGGCGCCGCCGATCAGCAGCGCGCAGCCACCCAGCAGGGTGGACGTGGCCAGCAACGCAGCCACGGCCAGGGCGGCGGGTTGAAATCGTGGGGTGGGTCGTGAGGTCATTCGTGAGGCCGTCATTCAGCGTCCTGTTCGCCCAGCAGTTGTTGATCAATCGCGTCACACAGGCAGTGCAGCACCAGCAAGTGGGTCTCCAGCACCCGCACCCGCCGGTCATGCGGCACAGCCACCAGCACATCGGTGTCGTGCAAGAGGCTGCGCAAAGCGCCACCGGTGCGGCCAGTGAGCGCAATCACCGTCATGTCTTTGGCCTGGGCAGCACGCACCGCCGCCAGCAGCGCCGGGTGGTTGCCGTCGGCATCCATCAGCAGCAGCACATCACCGGGCTGGCCCAGGGTTTCAATCTGGCGCGCCAGCACGGCATCAAAGCTGCTGGTGGTGGGCGCGGTGGACAGTGCCACGCCATCGGCCACGATGGCCAGCGCGGCCAGGCCAGGCCGCTCACGCTCAAAACAGCCGATCAGCGCGGTGACCACCATGTGCGCCAGGCTGGCCGATGCGCCCAGGCCCGCTGCCAACACCCGGCCGCCGGCCGTCAGCCCACCCACCAGCGCCGTGACAGCGTCTTCAATCGGCCGGCCCAGCACCTCTGCCGATTGGTATTTGAGGTCAGCACTTTCAAAAAATTGCTGCTGGATGCGTTGCTCAAGCATGGACATGCATCATAAGACAGCACCCCAGGCGGGCAGTTCCGCAGCCAGGCTGTCACGCCGCCCCCACCGCGCCGACCAGGCCCTGCACCACCGTGCCGCCAGCCAGCGCGCGCACGGCGCAGAACTTGAACTCGGGGATCTTGCCAAACGGGTCCAGCTTGGGATTGGTCAGGCGGTTGATGGCGGCTTCGGCGTAACAAAAGGCCATGAACACGGTGCCGGGAGGTGAGGCCTCATCGGCGCGGGCGTACAGCGTCACCTCACCACGGCGCGATTGCAAAGTGACCGGCTGGCCGGCCACCACGCCCAGGCGCTGCAGGTCCAACGGGTGCATCAGCGCCACCGGGTCGGGCTCAATCGCGTCCAGCACGCTGGACCGGCGGGTCATGCTGCCGGTGTGCCAGTGCTCCAGTTGGCGGCCAGTGATCAGCACCAGGGGGTAGTCAGCGTCGGGCTGTTCGTCGGCCGGGATGATGCTGGCGGGCACAAAATGCGCCCGGCCGCTGGGGGTGGCAAATTGCTGCACAAACTCCACCCGGTCGCCCGGGTCGCCTTCTTGGCGGCAGGGGTAGGTGACAGCCCCTTCACGCTGCAAGCGGCCCCAAGTGATGCCGGCAAGGGTGGGCATGCAGCGGCGCATTTCATCAAACACGTCACCCACATCGGCGTCCTGCCAGTCCAGCCCTAAGCGGGCGGCGAGCTGCTGGATGATCCACAGGTCTTGCCGCGCGTCGCCGGGTGGCGGGATGACGGCGCGGCCCAGTTGCACCAGGCGGTCGGTGTTGGTGAAGCTGCCGGTTTTTTCGGCAAACGCGCTGGCCGGCAGGATGACATCGGCAAACGCCGCCGTTTCGGTCAAGAAGATGTCTTGCACCACCAGGTGGTCCAGCTTGGCCAGCGCGGCGCGGGCGTGGTTGGCGTCGGGGTCGCTCATGGCGGGGTTTTCGCCCATCACGTAAAGGCCGCGCACCTCACTGCGGTAGGCGGCGTCCATCACTTCCACCACGGTCAGGCCGGGGCTGTTGCTGAGCGGCATGCCCCACAGCGCCTCGAATTTGGCATGGGCGGCCGGGTTGTCCACCCGCTGGTAGTCCGGAAACATCATCGGGATCAGCCCGGCGTCACTGGCGCCTTGCACATTGTTCTGGCCACGCAGTGGGTGCAGGCCGGTGCCGGGCCGGCCGATCTGGCCGGTCATCAGCGCCAGTGCAATCAGGCAGCGGGCGTTGTCGGTGCCGTGCACGTGCTGGCTGATGCCCATGCCCCACAAGATCATCGAAGCGCGTGCGGTGGCGTAAAGGCGCGCCACCTCGCGGATGGTGTCAGCCGGGATGCCGCAGATCGGCGCCATCAACTCGGGTGTGTAGGCCGCCAGGTTGGCTTGCAGGGCCTCAAAGCCGGTGGTGCGCTCAGCGATGAAGCTGGGCGCCGTCAAGCCCTCG
>JAYVLI010000011.1:0-4319 GCA_043759535.1 Betaproteobacteria bacterium
GCGCCGCCACCGGCGGCGGCCACCGCCCGCGGTGCTGCCGCGCCGCCCGTCAGCGCCGCCGCTGCCGACCCCGACGACGCGGCCGATGCCAGCACCGCCAACACCCCCGCCGCAATCGGCACCGCCCCACCCCTGTACCCCACCCAGATGCCCAGCCCCACCACGCTGCGCTACGCCGTGCGCCTGCCCAACCAAGCCGGTGTGGCCAGCCTGGCCTGGTTGCACGATGGCCAGCGCTACCAACTGCAACTCGACAGCCGCAACAGCGCCGGCCAGCCGCTGCTGGAGCAGTTGAGCCAGGGCCTGTTGGACAGCACCGGCCTGGCGCCTGAGCGCTTTACCGACAGGCGGCGTGGCCGGGGCTGGCGGGCGGCCAACTTCCGGCGTGATCTGGGGCGCATCAGTTTCTCTGGCCCGCCGGTGGATTACCCGGCCTGGCCCGGCGCGCAAGACCGCCTGAGCTGGCTGGTGCAACTGGTGGCCATCCAGGCTGCGGCCGTTGCTGCCGGCCAGCCGCTGCAGCCTGTGCGGCTGTTTGTGGTGGACGCCCGCGGCGGCGCAGCGCTGTTGCGTTTTGAGCCCATCACCGCCACCGCTGACGAGGCTGCGTTGCAACACTGGCAGCACCAGCCGCTGTTGGTGGACACGGCAGGCGGCGTTGATCGACATGACGCCCAGCGCATTGACTTGTGGCTGGACCCGGCACTGGGCCACTGGCCGGCACGGCTGCGCTACACCGCCTTGCGCAGCGGCGACCAGACCGAGTGGCTGCACCTGCCCGGCCCGCCGCAACCGCCTTGAAACCCAGCCCACCGGCCCCAGGTGCTGGTCAAGGAGAACCACCATGCAGACGCTCTACAACTCAGACAGTTTCACCGTGGTCGCGTTTGATCTGCGCCCCGCCGCAGCGGCCGACAACAGCCCACCGTTGCCACCTCGGGGTGGTTTTGAGATCGTCGACAAAGCCACCCGCAAAGAGATTTTTTTGCAGGGCGCCGTGGCCTTGTCGTTTGAACAGGGTGTGCAGGCCATCGTGGCCCAAGGCCCCAGTGAGGAAGCGCTGGACGACTACATCGCCGGCTTTGCGCAACTGGCGCAGCAACCGGTATTGCTGCACTGACACGCCAGCAGCTGGCCGCCGGCCGAACCGCTGCACAATGCCCGGCTTTTACAATCCAACGCATGAAAAATGCCCCCGCCTTCACCCGTGCTGCCCAACTGCCGGCGCTGCTGGCACAGCGCATTCTGATCATCGACGGCGCGATGGGCACCATGATCCAGCGCTACAAACTGGGTGAAGCCGACTTTCGCGGCGACCGTTTTGCCGACCACGGCAAAGACCTGAAAGGCAACAACGACCTGTTGCAGCTCACCCGGCCCGAGGTGATCCGCGAGATCCACGACCAGTACCTGGCCGCCGGCGCCGACATGATCGAGACCAACACCTTTGGCGCCACCAGCATTGCGCAAGAGGATTACGGCCTGGGCCACATTGCGCGTGAGCTGAACGTGGTGGCCGCCCGCATCGCCCGCGCCTCGGCTGACGCCCACAGCACGCCCGACAAACCGCGTTTTGTGGCCGGCGCGTTGGGCCCCACCCCACGCACCGCCAGCATCAGCCCCGACGTGAATGACCCGGGCGCGCGCAACACCAGTTTTGATGCCTTGCGCGCCGCGTATTACGAGCAGGCTGAAGGGTTGTTGGAAGGCGGCTGCGACCTGTTCTTGGTCGAGACCATCTTCGACACCCTCAACGCCAAGGCCGCCATCTTTGCGCTGGACGAGTTGATGGAAGCCACCGGTGAGCGCCTGCCGGTGATCATCAGCGGCACCGTCACTGATGCGTCAGGCCGCATCTTGTCGGGCCAGACCGTGCCGGCCTTCTGGCACTCGGTGCGCCACGCCCGGCCGCTGGCGGTGGGCTTGAACTGCGCACTGGGCGCAGCGGTGATGCGGCCCTACATCGAAGAGTTGAGCAAGGTGGCTGGTGACACTTTCATCAGTTGTTACCCCAATGCCGGCCTGCCCAACCCGATGAGCGACACCGGGTTTGATGAAACGCCCGAGGTGACCGGCGGCATGCTGGCCGAGTTTGCTCAGGCCGGGTTTGTCAACATCGTGGGCGGCTGCTGCGGCACCACGCCAGAACACATCGCCGAGATTGCGCGCCGGGTGGCGACCTTCCGGCCGCGCGGCCGGCACGATCCGCTGTTCACCGGCTTGCTGGCGACGGTCTGATCAGTCGGTGGCCGCTGGGGCGACCAGCGGCGCGGGCGGGTCCAGGTCAGCCCACAAGGCGTCGGGCGCGATGCTGAGATCAACACTGGCCAGGTGCAGCGCCTGCGCTTCGTCGGTGGGGTGCAGCACCCACAAGCCGTCTGGCGCCTGCTTGCGGAACAGGTCGCAGCGGCGTGCGTCAATGTCCACCAGCAGGTACTCCAGCAGGCGCGGCAGCATCCTGTAATAGGCGAACTTGTCACCCCGGTCATAGGCGGCGGTGCCGGCCGACAGCACCTCCACCACCAACACCGGCTCCCGTTTGACCAGCCGGTCATTGGCGTCGGACTGGCTGCAGGTGACCATCAGGTCGGGGTAGAAATAGCAGTCGGCCGCTTCAACCTGCAATTTCACGTCGCTGGCGTAGACCCTGCACGGTGTGCCGCGCAGGTGCTGGCGCAGCGCCACCACCAAGTTCAAAGCCAGGGTGTTGTTGCGGTCTTCACCACCCGCCATGGCAAATACCTCGCCTGCCACAAACTCATGCTTGATGGTCTGGCTTTGATCCCAGGCCAAAAACTCAGGCGCAGTCATGCGCTGCTGTTTGAGGGCATATCCCACGGCGCGCTCCGACACATGGTGGCTCATGCTGCCCAGTCTATAGGGGGCCCCCTAGAATGCGAAGCTCCCGAGGAGCGTTGCGACGGCGGCTTTGCAAAAAGCCTGCTGCCAGGCTCGGGGCGGCGCAGCGGGCACAAGCCGTTGCGCCAGACAACGGCGCTCACCCCCGCTTGATGGCCAAGCGCACCGGGTGAGCCGGGGCGCCGCGTCAAGCCAATTGATGCGAGCTGCCCGCCATGTCGTCCAATCTCACGTCCGCCACGCCCACCCCCCAAGCCCAACAAGTCCCCGCCATGCGCCTGGCCGGCCTGGAGCCTGTGGCCATCGGCACCGGCAGCCTGTTTGTCAACATTGGCGAGCGCACCAATGTCACCGGGTCCAAGGCCTTTGCCCGCATGATTCTGGAAGGGCGTTATGAAGACGCGCTGAGCGTGGCGCGCCAGCAGGTAGAAAACGGCGCCCAGGTCATCGATATCAACATGGACGAGGCGATGCTGGACAGCGCCGCCGCGATGGACCGCTTCTTGAAGCTGATTGCCGGTGAGCCCGAGATTGCACGCGTGCCCATCATGATCGACAGCAGCAAGTGGAGCGTCATCGAGACCGGCCTCAAATGCATCCAGGGCAAGGGCATTGTCAACAGCATTTCGCTCAAAGAAGGCGAGACCGAGTTCAAGCGCCAGGCCACGCTGCTGCGGCGTTATGGCGCGGCCACCGTGGTGATGGCGTTTGATGAAAAAGGCCAGGCCGACACCTACGAACGCAAGGTGCAAATTTGCGAGCGGGCTTACAAAATGTTGGTCGAGCAAGTGGGGTTCGCGCCCGAAGACATCATCTTCGACCCCAACATCTTTGCCATTGCCACCGGCATTGAGGAGCACGCCAACTACGCGGTGGACTTCATCAACGCCACGCGTTGGATCAAGGCCAACCTGCCCGGTGCCAAGGTGTCGGGTGGGGTGAGCAACGTGAGCTTCAGCTTCCGCGGCAATGAGCCGGTGCGCGAGGCCATCCACACCGTTTTCCTGTACCACGCCATCCAGGCGGGCATGGACATGGGCATCGTCAACGCCGGCATGGTGGGCGTGTATGACGACCTGGACGCCGACCTGCGCGAGCGGGTGGAAGACGTGGTGCTCAATCGGACGCCCGTCTACAAGCCGGGCGAGCCGGCGATCAACCCGACCGAGCGCCTGCTGGAAGTGGCTGAAAACGTCAAAGGCGCGGCCAAGGACGACACCCTGCGCCTGGCCTGGCGCAATAACACGGTCGATGGGCGGCTGAGCCATGCGCTGGTGCACGGCATCACCGACTTCATCACCGAAGACACCGAGGCCTGCTGGCAGCGCATCTCGGGTGAGGGCGGCCGCCCGCTGCATGTCATCGAAGGCCCGCTGATGGCCGGCATGAACATCGTGGGCGACCTGTTTGGCCAGGGCAAGATGTTCTTGCCGCAAGTGGTGAAAAGCGCGCGGGTGATG
>JAYVLI010000012.1:0-28649 GCA_043759535.1 Betaproteobacteria bacterium
TCCACCAGCAGCGTGGGCAGCGCGTGCCGGCCACGCGCGGCGGGTGTGAAACGCAGCCGCAGGCTGGTCTGGCCCAGTGCCGGCACATCACAAAACGCCATGCCCCGGCGCCTTGCGGTGTACAGGCCCAGGCCCACACCGTGCCGCTCACGCCCGGGGTTGGCCAGCACCACCTCCAGCGTGGCCGGCTCACCGGCAAATACCGGTGCCGGTGCTTTGACATGCAGCACCAGCCGGCGCAGGTTGCCGTGGGTCTGGTGCATCGAGATACCGGCCGCACCCCCCAGCAAGAAGGTGAGCGCGTAGCCCAGGTTGAGCTGGTAGTTGATGGACGCCAGCAGCATCACCGCCAGCGTGATGCCAAAGGCCCAGCCGGCCCGGGTGGGCAGGATGTAGAGGTTGTGCTGGCTCAAAGTCCAGCTATCGCTGCGCGGCAGCCGGGTTTCGAACCAGGCGCGAAGCCGTCGCCCCATCACCGCCATTGACCAAGCGGCCGCCGCGGAACCGGCTTTGCCGGGCCGCTGGCGGCGCCCCCTTGAGGGGGAGCGCCGAAGGCGCTGCGGGGGTGGGTCAAGGGATGCCGATCGCCTCAACCATCGCCCGCACCTGTTCAACCCGGCCCCGGCCGGCGCCGGCCACTGGCACCAGGCGATGGGCTGCGGTCTGCGGCAGGATGGCCTGGATGTCGTCGGGCGCCACGTAGTCACGCTGGCCCAGCAGGGCGCGGGCACGGGCGGCGCGCAGGATGTTGATGCCCGCGCGTGGGCTCAAACCGTCGGCAAACCATTTACCCGAGCGGGTGGCGGCAATCACCGCCTGCAGATAGTCCAGCAGCGCGTCGGACGCATGCACCTGGCCCACCGCCGCCTGCGCCGCCAGCAGGTCGGCCGCGCCCATCACCGGGCCCAGCCTGGCCACCAGGCCCCGCCGGTCTTCACCGGCCAGCAACGCACGCTCACTGGCGCGGTCGGGGTAGCCCAGGGTGATGCACATCAAGAAGCGGTCGAGCTGGCTTTCCGGCAAGGGGTAGGTGCCCAGCTGGTCACTCGGGTTCTGGGTGGCGATCACGAAGAAGGGATGGGGCAGCGTGCGGGTGTCGTTGTCCACCGTCACTTGCTGCTCTTCCATCGCCTCCAGCAGCGCGCTCTGGGTCTTGGGGCCAGCGCGGTTGATCTCGTCGGCCAGCAACACCTGGGTGAACACCGGGCCGGGGTGGAAGGCAAAGGTGTCCTTGTTGCGCTCAAACACACTGACACCGATCAAATCCGACGGCATCAGATCGGCCGTGAACTGCACCCGCGAGAACTTCAAGCCCAGTGACACCGCCAGCGCATGCGCCAGGGTGGTTTTGCCGACGCCGGGCACGTCCTCGATCAGCAAATGGCCACCGGCCAGCAGGCAGGCGATGCAGTCGTCGATCTGCGGCTGTTTGCCAACGATGACCGTGCTAATCTGGCTTGAAAGCTGCGACAAGCGTCGCGCAAGGTTGGGATCAGCCATGCGCGGCACCATACCGGAAAACACTTTGAGACAACGCATGGCCACCGCTTTCTACAGCCACCCCGAGTGCCGTTTGCACGACATGGGCCACGGCCATCCCGAATGCCCACAACGCCTTGACGCGATTGCCGACCAACTGCGCGCGTCCGGCCTGGACATCGCGCTGGACCAGCGCGACGCGCCACTGGCCACACTGGCGCAACTGGGCCGCGCCCACACCAGCAACTACGTGGCCGAGCTGCAAGAGTTCATGCAGCAGGTGCAGGCCAGCGGCGAGCCGCGCCACCTGGACCCGGACACTGTTGTGAGCGCCGGCACCTGGCGCGCCGCGCTGCGTGCTGCCGGGGCGGCAGTGGCGGCCACCGAGGCCGTGTTCAACGGTGAGGTGGACAACGCGTTTTGTTCGGTGCGGCCGCCTGGCCACCACGCCACCCGCAGCGGGGCGATGGGCTTCTGCTTTTTCAACAACGTGGCCATTGCCGCCCGCCATGCGCTGGACGTGTTGGGCCTGCAGCGGGTGGCCATCATCGACTTTGACGTGCACCACGGCAACGGCACCGAAGACATCATTGCCGGCGATGAGCGGGTGTTGATGTGCAGCATCTTCCAGCACCCGCTGTACCCCAACAGCGGCGCCGTGCCACTGGGCACCAACATGGTCAATGTGCCCATCCCGCCTTACACCCGGGGCATGGCGGTGCGCGAGATGATCGACATGATGTGGACGCCTCAGCTGGACGATTTCAAGCCGCAGATGCTGTTCATCAGCGCTGGTTTTGATGCCCACCGTGAGGACGATCTGGGCCAGTTGGGCCTGGTGGAGGCCGACTACACCTGGATCACCCAACGCATCAAGGCGGTGGCCGACCGTGATGCCCAAGGCCGCATCGTGTCCTGCCTGGAGGGCGGTTATGCGCTCAGCGCGCTGGGCCGCAGTGTGGTGGCGCATTTGCGGGTGCTGGCGGATGTGTAGCACGGTGCAGGTGGCGCCGCAGCGGCTGACCTGAGCGCAACATTGCCGCCCAGGCTGTGCGGTATCTTTGCGGCTTGTGCCAGTGATTTTTTTGGAGAAATGTGATGCGCTTGATGCCCACCCGCCTGGCCTGTGCCGGCCTGCTGTGCGCCACCCTGGCGCTGCCCTGCCTGGCCGACAGCGTGGCGTCGTCGGCGTCCAGCGCCGGCTCGGCGTCCATCGGCAGTTCGTCCGATTCGGTCAAAGGGTCCAGCAACAGCTCATCGGGCAACACCAAAGTGGCTGAGGGCGACTACCGGGTGCTGCAGGTGGTGGCGCTGGCTGACCGGCCCGGCATGTTGCAGATCACCTTGCAAGCTGTGACGCCCAACACCCAAGCCGACGCCGCTGCCGGCACGCTGTGGCTCACCTTGCCCGGCCAGGCGCTGGCGCGGCGGGCTGTGGCGGCGGGGGATGTGGTCAACGCCCGCCAGCGGCCCTATGGCGTGGAGTTTGCGCACGCCGCGCCGCATGAAGCGTTTTTCCTGGTGCTGACGGGTGACTGGCCGCGTGACCTGGACCCGCAGCCTGTGACGCTTTGAGGCGCTGGCGCCGCACCAAGGCGCTGCTGCTGGGCACGTTGACGGCGCTGGCTGCTGCGGCCGCGCCAGCCATGTCGCTGCAGTTGTGTGACAGGCCATCCACCCTGACCGCCTCCCAGCAAGACCGCCTGCTGCGTTTTGCCGCCGTGGCACGCAGCCAACTGGAGGCCAGCGGTCAGCGGGTGGCGCTGGTGGCCCGCTCGGGCCTGAACTTGTCGCGGTTTGAGGTGCGCTACTCCCACGCCGGCATCAGCCTGCTGGACAGCGGCAACACGCCCTGGTCGGTGCGCCAGTTGTATTACGCCTGTGACGCCCAGCAACCCCGCCTGTTTGACCAAGGCCTGGCAGGTTTTGTGATGGGCACCGACGACCCGTCCATCGGGTTTTTGTCCATCCTGCTGCTGCCGAGCAAGGCTGCAGCAGCGGTAGCGCAGGCCGCCCTCAACACACCCCTGGCCCTGCGCCTGCTGGCCGCACGCTACAGCGCCAATGCCTACGCTTACAGCCTGCGTTATCAAAACTGCAACCAGTGGGTGATGGAGTTGCTGGCCAGCGCCTGGGGTGGGCTCAGCCCTGGTGATGACAGCCGCGCCCAGGCCCAGGCCTGGCTGGCGGCCGAGGGCTACGCCCCCGCGCCGGTGCAGGTGGGCTCACACGGGTTGATGGCCGCGGGTGGCTTCATCCCGTGGGTGCATTTTGATGACCACCCCGAGGCGGACCGCTATGCGCTGCAATTCCGCACCAGCCTGCCCGACGCGCTGGCCCAGTTTGTGCGCCAACGCCTGCCCAGCACCCAGCGCATCGAGCTGTGCCATGACACCCACCAGGTGGTGGTGCGGCAGGGCTGGCGGCCGCTGGCCGCAGGCTGTGTGGCCGAGCCGGGTGACCAGGTGATTGCGCTGGATTGACGGCTTGGGCCCGGCACCGGCCCGGCACCGGCCCGGCGTCAGTCCGGCTTGACCTTGGCGCGTGCCAGCACCGGCTTCCAGCGCTGTTGCTCTTTGCTGATGAACTCCGCAAACTCGGCCGGTGTGCTGCCCACCACCAGCGCGGCTTCGCTTTCCAGCAGCTTGCGTGCCTCTGGTGATTTGACGGCCTGCGCTGCAGCCCCTGCCAGCTTGTCGATGTGGGCTTGCGGCAGCGATGCGGGCACCAGCAGGCCATACCACTGGGTCATCTCAAAGCCCGGAAAGCCCTGCTCGGCCACCGTGGCCACATCGGGCAACTGCGCCAGGCGCTGGGATGTGCCGGTGGCAATGCAGCGCAGCTTGCCGGCCTTGATGAACTGCAGCACCGCCGGGGCGCCCACTGCCGCCGCGTCCAGCCGGCCGCCCATCAGGTCAGTGAGTTGCGGGCCGGTACCCCGGTAGGGCACATGCACCACAAAAGTATTGCTGGCCATCTTGAGGTATTCAAACGCCAGGTGGCCGGCGCTGCCATTGCCGGCCGAGCCGTAGTTCAAGCGGCCCGGCTGGGCTTTGGCCAGGGCAATGAACTCCTTCAAATTCTTGGCCGGCAGCTCAGGCCGCACCACATACAAGCTGGGCACTTTGGACAGCAGCGAGACGGGCTTGAAGGCCTTGTCCGGGTCATAGGGCAGCTTGTCAAAGATAAAGGGATTGACCGCCAGCGTGCCAATGTGGCCCAGGATGATGGTGTGCTGGTCGTCCGCCCGTGCAACCTCGCCCATGGCCACATTGCCGGCGCCGCCGGGTTTGTTGTCGACATACACGCTGGTGCCCAGCAGCTTGCCCAACTCGGCCGCTGTGGCGCGGGCCACGATCTCCGAGCTGCCACCAGGCGCAAACGGCACCACAAACCGGATCGCCTTGTTGGGCCAGGCGGCCTGGGCGCGGGCCAATGTGGGCAGCAGGGCGGTGGCGGTGGCCCACGCACCCCGTTGCAGGGCGGCGCGGCGGGTCAGTTGGGGCGCAGGCATGCAGTTGTCTCGTCATCAGATGGTGGGGCGCTTGAGCTTACCTGCCTGGCCTGCACAGGGCGGCTGCCACAATCCTGCGGCGATGACTGACACCCAATCCCTGCCCGACCTGCTGGCCGCCCTGGTCCACCCCACCGCCCTGCTGGAGATGGCCTTGCTGCTGGCCTGCCTGGCCGCCGCCTGGTTGATCAGCACCCGCTTGCGGCCCAACAGCAAGGACGTGGGCATCTGGTTTGGCGCCAGCGGTTTTGACGGTGTGTTGTTCCCGCTGCTGGCGCTGGCGCTGGCGGTGCTGGCGCGGGTGGGCTTGCGTGGTCATGTGCCGGTGGCGGTGTTTCAACTGGCCGTGCCGGTGCTGGTCAGCCTGTGCCTGATCCGCATTGCCGCCCGGGTGCTGCATGCCGCCTTCCCCGGCTCGGCCCTGGTGCGGGCGGCCGAGCGCACGCTCAGCTGGGGCGTTTGGGGCGCCACCGTGTTGTGGCTGACCGGCCTGCTGCCGGTGGTGCTGGGCGAGATGGAGGCCATCAGCTGGAAGATCGGCGGCAGCCCGGTCAGCCTGCGCAGCCTGGTGGAGGGTGCGCTCAGCGCGGTGGCGGTGATGTTGGTGATGTTGTGGCTGTCGGCCACCATCGAATCGCGCTTGCTGCGGGCGTCCACCGTCAACCTGAGTGTGCGCAAGATCGCCGCCAACGCCACCCGCGCGGTGCTGCTGCTGGTGGGCCTGCTGGTGGCCATGTCGGCGGCCGGCATCCCGCTGGGCGCGCTCAGTGTGCTGGGTGGCGCGGTGGGTGTGGGCATTGGCCTGGGCCTGCAAAAGCTGGCGGCCAATTACGTGTCGGGTTTTGTCATCCTGGCCGAGCGCTCGTTGCGCATTGGCGATGTGGTCAAGGTGGACGGCTTTGAGGGCCGCATCACCGACATCAGCACCCGCTACACCGTAATCCGGGCGGCCAACGGGCGTGAATCCATCGTGCCGAATGAAATGATGATCACCCAGCGGGTGGAGAACTGCTCCTTCGCTGACCCCAACCTGGCCCTGACCACCGTGGTGCAAGTGGCCTACGGCACCGATGTGGCCGCGCTCAGCCCGCAACTGATTGCGGCCATGGTGGCGGTGCCCCGGGTGCTGGCGGACCCCGGCCCGGCGGTGCAGTTGTCGGCGTTTGCGTCTGATGGCCTGGAACTGACCCTGGTGTTCTGGGTGGCCGACATCGAGAACGGCCAGGGCAATGTGCGCAGCCAGGTCAATCTGGCCGTGCTGGCCGCGCTGACCAGCGCCGGCGTGGAGATTCCGTTTCCGCAGCGGGTGTGGCGGGTGGTGGGTGCGGACGACGCCACGCCGGCTGGCCCAGCGCCACAACACCCCATCACCCCGCCAGTGGCCACTGCGCCGCCGCTGCTGCCACCCCGCCAGGTTTGAGCAGCCCGAGCGGCGCGGCGCGGCCGTGGTTCAGGGCCAGCACGGCAAACCAGCACCACCGAAGTACCACCCAAGCACCACCCAAGCACCACCCAAACACCGCTAAAACGCGCTGGCGCTCAGCCCACCGCCTGGTAGGGCAGCCGCAGATAAAACACGCTGCCCACGCCGGGCTGGCTGCGCACGCCCACGCTGCCGCCTTGGGATTCCACCGTGCGGCGCACCATCGCCAGGCCCAGACCAGCGCCGCCATGGGTTTTGCTGTGGCCGGTGCTGAGTTGCTGGAATTGGGTAAACAACTGCGGCAGGTCTGCCTGGGCAATGCCAATGCCGTGGTCCTCCACCTCAACACACCAGTGCGCCGCGCCGTCGGGCTGGGCCCGCACCTGCACCGCGCCGCCGGGGTGTGAGAACTTGATGGCGTTGCCGATCAGGTGCAGCAGCAGTTGTTGCAGGCGTGCAGGGTCGGTGTGGACGCCTGCCAGGTCTGCGCTGACCAACACGCTGATCTGCACCTGGCGCGCTGCGCTGTTGGGCTGCAGCAGGGCGGTGACCTTGTGGACCAGCGGCGCCAGGTCGACCGCCACCGGCGCAAAGCTGACCTTGCCCGATTCCAGCTGGGCGTAGTCCAGCAGGTTTTCGATGAGTTGCAGCAGGTGGCGGCCGCTGGCGCCAATTTGGTTCGCAAAACTGCGCAGCTTGGTGGACTCTGGCGCAGACAGCGCCGATTGCAGCAAGTGGGCAAAGCCGATCACCGCATTCAGCGGGGTGCGCAGCTCATGCGACATATTGGCCAAAAACTGGTCTTTCAGCCGGCCGGTCTCACGCAGTTGGGTGTTTTGCGCTGCCAGCGCAATGGCCTGGATGCGCGCCTCCTCGGCCCGCTTGAGCGGTGTGATGTCGGCCAGCAGCAGCATCACGTCGGCCGGCCCGTCCTGCGGGTTGGGCAGGACCACGCTGCTGGCGTCAATCCAGACGCTGGCGCCGTCCTTGCGCAGCAGTTGCAACTGGCTGCGGATGACCGCGCCGTCGGCCATGGCAGCAGCACTGTCACGGCACAGGTGTTGCCAGGCGGCGTGGTTGGCAAACAAGCGGCGTGACGGCAGGCCCAGCCAGTCGGCACCGGCATACCCAAAGATGCGGTCCATGCCCCGGTTGGCCCACACCACCTGCGGGCCGTGCAGGCGCAGGATGCCGATCATGTCGTTGTCCAGCATGGCCGCCTGCTCGCTGTTCAGGCGCTGCAGCTGGGTTCTGGACTGGTGCAACTCGGAGATGTCTTGGAACGCGCCTGCCAGCCGCACCGGTTTACCGCCTTCAAACTCCACCGTGCCCACCGCCCTGGCCCAGATCGGCTGCCCATCCGCACGGATGAGCGGCAATTCCAGGTCCCAGCCTTCACCGGTGGCCATGGCCTTGGCCACGGCAGCCTCAATCACCGGCCTGGCTTGCGGGGCGTAGAAGTTGATGGCCTGGTCCAGCACCGGTTGGTAGTCTGGCGCCACGCCGTGCAGGCGGCGGGTTTCGTCGGACCAGGTGACCACGCCACTGGCAATGTCCAGCTCCCAGCCGCCCACACCCGCCACGCGGCCGGTGCGGTCTAGAAACTGCTCACTTTTGCGCAGTGCAGCCTCTTGCTGTTTGCGCGTGCTGATGTCCCAACGGATGCCAAACATCCACTCCGGCTGGCCGTCCGCCGTCCAGGTCATGACGCGGCCACGCGCCTTGACCCAGACCCAGTGGCCTGCGCGGTGGCGGACGCGGGTTTCGGCCTCGTACTGCGGGGTTTTGCCGGCCAGGTGCTGGCGCAGCAACGCCTCCATTTGCGGTGCGTCGTCGGGATGCAGCGCCGCACGCCAGACCTCCAGTGACGGCGGCCCCAGTTCGTCCAGGGTGTGGCCGGCAATTTGCGCAAAGCGCGCGTTGACACGGGCCTCACCGGTGCGCACGTTCCACTCCCAGGTGCCCACGTCGGTGCCGTCGATGATGTTGGACAGGCGTTGGCGTTCTTCCAGCAAAGCGCGCTCGGCCTGGCGGCGCAGGGTCACGTCCTCGCACACGGCCAGACTGCGCAGGGGTTGGCCGGCGCCGTCGCGCTCCAGCGTGGCCGACAACAACACGTCCAGCAGCGCACCGCCGTGGCTGACCATTTGGTAGGCCACCGCGTCACAACGACCGCTGTCAAAAAAGGCTGGCAGCACCACGTCACGCGCGTGAGCCTGTGACGCCGGGCTGAGGAAATCGGTGGACGGCCGGCCCAGCACAGCGTCACGTGTGTAGCCCAGCCTGGCCAGCCACAGGTCACTGACGGCCAGCAGCCGGCCCTGCGCGTCAATCGAATGCAGCATGGCCGGTGTGGCCTCGTACAGGCGGCGGGCCCGCTCAGCGTTGTCATGCGTCAGGCGCTGCAGGCGCTGGCTGTCCCGCCGGTGTTCCATCGCCTGGGCAGCTGCCTGGGCCAGGCACTGCAGGATGTCGCGCTGGGTGGTGGTCAGTTGGCGTGGCTGGCGGTCAATCACACACAGCGTGCCCACCCGGTGGCCGTCGCGCAGGCGCAGTGGCGCACCGGCATAAAAACGGATGTCGGGTTGGCCGGTGACCAGCGGGTTGTGGGCAAAACGCGGGTCCTGGGTGGCGTCAGCCACCTCCAGCAACGCATCCTCCAGCACCGCGTGGGCACAAAACGCCAGGTCACGTGCGGTCTCGGCGATACCGGGCAGGCCGGTGTTGGCCTTGAACCACTGGCGCTCTGCGTCCACCAGGCTGATCAGGCTGATCGGCACCCCGCAGGCCAGCGACGCGGCCCGCACCAGCGCGTCAAATTCCACCTCGGGTGGGCTGTCCAAAATTTGGAGCGCCAACAGGGCGGCCAGGCGCTGGGCTTCGTCCTGGAATGCCTCCGGGGGGGCATTCCGGGTCTTGCCATCAGGTGGATTGGCCGGCTGCATGTTGCGGTGGGTTGGGTTGGCTTGGCTTGGCTGTGCTGGCTGGGCTGGACTGGACTGGCGGGGCGGTGGTGGGCTGCATCACGCCTGCGGCTGGGCCGGCGCTGCTTGGCGGCATTGTGGTGCCAGCGACAAGCCGCTGGTGGGCTGGCGTGTGGGTTGAACGTGCAAAATCATGGTGTGAACCACCTGACAAACTGCGCCACAAACTGCGCCACGAACCGCAGAACAAGCCGCAGAACAAGCCGCGACTGCGTGGTCAGGTGCGTGCCGGTGGGGCAGGCCGGCAGCCCGCTGTGGACCACATGCCTGGTCTGCTGACCTAACCGCTACCTGCCGCAGGCGGCTGTGGCGCAGGTCTACGGCGCCCAGCAATTTGCCGCCGTGGCCACCCACCCCAAAAACCTGCAGACGGCCTTCACAGGGGCCGAGCGCCAGTTGATCGTGCGCCAGGTGCTGCAGCGTCGCGACGCGCTGGGCGGCCTGAACGACGGCCTGGTCAACGACATGGCGGCCCGCCAGCAAGCCTTCAACCTGGACCATGACGTGCCCAGCTGCGGCGGCAACCAGCGCACCGGCCGGTGCCTGACCACGGTGCAAAAAGGCGCGCTGGGCCGGGTGCTGGTGGGGGCCCACAACAGTGCTGGCCAGGCGCTATGCAGCCCGTTTCCGGTGGACGCCGCCAGCCGCCACCGACCTGCGCCGGCCGCGCCAGCGCGGCGCCAAGATGACGGTCTGGCACGGCAGCAGCGACGGTGTGTTCGCACCCGAGGCCAGCACCGCCCGGTACTGCGGTTTGCAGCAGCGCCAGGCCGGCCGCGCTGCCGACTGTGCCCGCGTCCACCTGGTGCCCGGCATGGGCCACTGCGGCGGCGGCCCGGCCACCGACCAGTTCAACATGCTGGCCTCGCTGGTGGACTGGGTGGAGCGGGGCCAGGCTCCTGAACGGGTGGTGGCCCCAGCGCGTGGCGCCGGCAATGCCGGCGGTCTCAGCCCTGGGCTGCCGGCCGACTGGTCGGCTGCCCCCAGCCCACTCTTGTGTCCGCATCCGCAGGTGGCCCGCTTCACCGCCGGCAACCCTGAATCGGCCGAAAGCTTCCGCTGCGCGTGAATGGTGGGCTGCGGGGTCAACGGCCCCACAGCACTACAGCCAATAACCGCCCAGGCCGTAGGCGTCGTGCAAGCGCTCCTCATCGGCGCGTTGCAGGGTGGCGCGCTCGTCGTACTCGGGGCTGGCCTTGACTTGCGCGCGGGTGAGCTTGGTGTAGACCGTTTTTTCAGCCCAGTCGATGCGGTCAATCCAGCGGGTGGACAGCAACACTTTTTTGCCACCTGGCCACCAATTGCGGGTGTCGATGACCAGGTAACGCACGGCCCAGGTTTCATCGTCCACCAAAAAATCCTGCACATGGCCAATGCTGTCGTCACTGGCCTGGATGTCGTAGCCGGTGATCACGGCGCTGCTGCGCAAATGCACATCCTCGGGCGGCACCTGGGCCTCGCGGGCGCTGATTTCGGCTTCGGTTTCTACCGCGTTGGGCAAATTGGGCGGCAGCAGCGGCATGGCGCTCATGGCCCACATCTCACCGCCGGTCCAGTACTCGGGGTAGTTGTAGTAGCGCAGGTAGTCCTGCTCGTGGCGGCGCGACACCGGTTGGTGGGTGTCAACCGAGGGGCTCATCTCCACCTGCTGGCGGGTCAGCGCCACGTCGATTGTTTTGCTGCTGCTGTCCTGTCCCACAGCCTGGCGTACCGCGTAGGGTGAGATCAGCACCTGGCGGCCGGACAACCAGGTGCCGGTGTCCACCACCAGGTAGCGCACGGCCCAGGCCTGGTCGTCGAAGTAGGCGTCCTTGACGTGGCCGATCTCGCCGTCGGTGGCGCTGATGGTGGAGCCCGTAATGTGGGCTAGGGTGTTGAGCATGGGGTCTCTCCTGCAGTGTGCGGGCCTTGAGCTTGCGCCAGCCGCTGCAGCGGGCATGTAGGACGCCCGGCCAATGTCATGCCCTACAGCATGCTGGTCTGGGTGGGCTGGCCCAGCAGCAGGCGGCCGGTCAGCTCGTAGGTGGTCTCACTCACCATCATGTGTTGGGTGGCCACCTGCACATTGCGCAGGCAGCGCTGCAGCGGTGCATCGGCAAACACCGCGCCCCCACCGGCCAGGGTGTAGAGCCGGTTCACCACCGCTGCCGCGCTGTGGACGGCGTGGGTGGCGGCCAGGCGCAGGTCGCGCCGGCAATCCAGCGGCAGGGCGGTGGTGGGTGCGGCACCGGTTGGTGATGTGTGCTGCGCGGCACGCCAGGCGGTGTGCATGCTGGCCAGCAGGTAGGCACGGGCACTTTGCAGCGTGGCCTCGGCTTGCGCCACGGCGGTTTGCACGGTGGCTTTGGCGGCCAGTGGTTTGCTGCCAGCCTGCGGCACGGTGCGGCTGGCCTGGGCCACAAAGCTGTCCAGCGCGTCACGCGCAATGCCGGTGGCCACGGCAGCAATCGCCACTGCCAGCAAGCCAAACACCGGAAAGCGGTACAGCGGGGTGTTGACCACCGGCGCATCAAACAAGGACGCACTGCGGCCCAGCGGCACAAAGGCATCCTGCGCCTCAAACTCACCACTGCCGGTGCCGCACAGGCCAAAGCTGTGCCAGTTGTCGAGCAGCTGCACCTGGTCGCGGCCCAGCACCACCGAGATGACACGCGCCGCGCCATCTGCACCCAGCTCGGGCTGGCCACCCGGCCCCATCAGCAAGCAGCCGGCGGTGATGATGTGGGCGTTGTGCGCGCCTGACCCCCAGGCCCAGCGGCCGGTGATGCGCAGGCCGGCCACACCGGCTTGCTCGGCCACCACCGCCCGGCCACGGGGCGCAAAAACGCCTGCGGCTTTGAGGTCGGGCGGGCTGAAGAGGGCGCGCGCCTCAGCGGCCGGCAAGTAGGCGGCCAACACGCTGGCGGTGCAACTGATGAAGCAGCACCAAGCGCTGGCAGCGTCGGCCCGCGCCAGGCGTTCGATCACCAAAAAAAAGCTGGCCGGCGGGGCCTCATGGCCACCGTAGGCGGCGGGGGTGAGCAAGCGGTACAGGCCGGCATGGGCCAGCAGGTCGGCAATGTCATCGGGCAGGTGGCGCAGCGCCTCGATCTCGCGGCTGCGGCCGGCCAGGGCCTGTGCGGCTTGCTCGGCCACCGCCATCAGCGCCTGGTGGCTGGGGCTGCGGGTGGGGTCGTCTGTCTGGCAAGGCGTCTCGGTCATGGTGCGCTCCAGCGGGGTGGCTGGATGATGCGTGGCCGCTGTTGTTCAAGCCAGCAGGGTTTCCAGGTGCTGGGTTTGCACGCCGTAATGGGCTTTGAGTGCCGCCACCTGGGCCAGCAGGGCACTGCGCTGGGCCGCAGGCAAGGGCTGGGCGCGGCGCACCGCCAGCACCATCTTGTTTTTGCCGGTGTGCTCGGGCGAGATGAACTCAAACACCTGGGCGTCATACCCGGCTGACTGCAGCAGCAGCGCGCGCAGGCTGTCGGTCAGCATCTCAGCCTGCTCGGCCATGTGGATGCCGTGGCGCAGCATGGGCGCCAGCAGCGCGGGGGCTTGCATTTGCGGCCGCAGTTGTTTGTGGCAGCAGGGTGAGCACAGGATGATGGCCGCGCCGCTGCGAATGCCGTGGTGCATGGCCACGTCGGTCGCGGTGTCGCAGGCATGCAGGGCAATCATGATGTCGGTGGGCGCGGGTGTGTGGTGGCCCACATCACCGGTCTCGAAGCGCAGGCCTTGCAGCCCCAGGCTGACCACCGCGCTGTTGCACAGGCTGGTCAGGTCGGCGCGTTGCTCCACCCCGGTCACGTCCGGCAGCCGGCCGCTGCTGGCCAGGTGGTGTTGCACCGCAAAGGTCAGGTAGCCCTTGCCGGCACCAAAGTCCAGCACCCGCACCGGCAGGGCCGGGTCACGCGTGGCCAGCGGGGACTGGTTGATGGCGTGCGCCAGCACCTCGACAAACTTGTTGATCTGCCGCCATTTGCGCGCCATGGCCGGCACCAGCCGGTGCTGCGCATCGGTGACGCCCAGTGCGCTGAGGAAGGGCGTGTCCAGGGCCAGTGCGTGTTGCCGGTCGCGGTCGTGTTGCGGGGTGTTGGTGGTATCTGCGCTGGTGGCCGCAGTGGCCGCAGTGGCAGCGGTCTGGGCCGGCGCCAGCTTGCCAATGCGCAAACCCCACTGGCCTTTTTTGCCCAGTGCCAGCTGGATGTCATGGCCGCGTGTCACCAGGTGGGCATGGTGAAAGTTGGCCGCCACCAGGCCACCGACCAGCGCCACGGCCTCGTCCAGCGGCAGGTTTTTGGTGATGTCTTTGGTGCGGTGGCGCCACACCAGCGACAGGTGGTCCACCCCACGCAACAGCAGCCGCCGCGCCAGCAGTTTGTCCAGGCTGGGCTCGGTGCTGTGGGGCCGGCCCAGGCTGAGTTTGACAAAGCTGTTGTCTGCCAGGCTGGTTTGCAGGCGGGCCAAAAAAGTCAACAGTTCGGGTGCTGCGGTGGGCTCAGGCGTGGCGGTCATGGGTGGGTCAGTACAACAGGTCACGTGTCAACGGCGGCCGGCTGCGGTCATAGGCCTCCGGGTCAATTTTTTCAGTGGGCCGGGCCGCACTTTGCATCTGGCCGCTGGTGGGCAGGCTGTTGGCGGCAGGCCAGGTTGCGGGCTGCCACAGCTGGGCCCGCAGCAGTGCCCGGGCGCATTGGTAAAACACCGTGTCGATGTGGATGACCAGCACGGTGATGGGCAGTTTGCCGTCCACCGCCAGGCGGGCACACAGCGCGGGGTCGGTGCTGATGTGGGCGCGGCCGTTGATGCGCAGGGTCTCGGTGCGGCCCGGCACCAGGCACAACAAGGCCACCCGGGGGTCGGCCAGGATGTTGCGCAGGCTGTCCAGCCGCTGGTTGCCGCGCCGGTCGGCCAGCAGCAGGGTGTGGTTGTCCTGCACCGTCACGGCGCAGCCCGGGTCACCGCGGGGTGAGGCGTCCAGCCCGCCCGGCCCGCTGGTGGCCAGCACCACCAGCGGCGAGGCTTGCAGCAGCGCGCGGTAGGGGGCGGTGAGGGCGCTGGTCTCTTTGCGCAGAGAGGCCTCACCCGGCTGGCCATACAGCGTGGCCAGTTGGGCCAGGGTGTGGACGCGGTGGTCGGCGGGGTCAAGTGGTGGCAGCGCAGGCTGTGCCGCAAAGCTGATATCAGCCGCCGCCACCGCCCGGATCACCGGGCCAAAGCTGGTGATGGCCGGCAGCGTGGCGTTGTGGTGGGCGCGGATTTGCGCGCCCGTGGCATGTGGTTTGTCGTGGGTGGTGTGGCCATCGGCCACCAGGGTGACGCTGTGGCCCAGCGCGGCGGCGCGGCGGGTGGTGGTGTCCACACAGTATTCAGTGGCGTAGCCGCACAGCACCAGGTGCTTGATCTCGTGCGCGGCCAGCCAAGCTGCCAGGCCGGTGCGCAAAAAAGAATCAGGCGTGGTCTTGCGCACCCGGTGGTCGCTAACAGCAAATTGCAGCGTGCTGGTCAAGGCCCAGCCGGGGCTGTCGGCCTGCAGCCGGGCGTCGGCGGTTTCATGCTGCACCCAGACCACCGGCACGCCGGCCGCGCGCGCCGCCGTGGTGAGCCGGTTGATGCGGCTGATCACCGCGTCGGCCTCAAACGGGCGCGGCGCCGGGTCAAACAGCGCGCACTGCACATCGATCACGATCAGGGCGGAGCGGGGCATGGGCGTGTCCTTGCAGGGGTGGCGTGGTGGGTGGGTGTTGTGGTGGGCAGCTGGGCTGGTGGGCTGTTGCGTGCGGTGTTGGCGGGTTCAGCGGCCCAGTGCCAGACCGGACCGGCGTCCGCATCCCGCGCTGGCACGGCCGGGCCAAAGCCCAGGCGCTGCAGGATGCGGCCAGACGGGCTGGCATCGGCAGCGCTGCCTTGCTGGCGCATGGTGGTGGCAATGACAGTGAGCCGCGCATCGGCCGCCCTGGCGATGGCCAGCAGCGCAGCGGCGATGGCCAACCCGTGGCCCTGCTGCTGCCAGCCGGGCAGGGTGAAGTAGCCAATCTCCACCTGGCCGCGCCGGGGTGCTGCGGCAAACCCACCACCACCCACCAAATGGCCTTGGGCAAAGCGCAGGTAGCGGGTCCACGGGTTGGCTGGTGGACCGGCGTGTTGGCGGGCGGGCGGGCGAGCGGACGGGTGAGCGGACGGGTCAGCGGATGGGCCGGTCAGCAAGCGGGCCTGGTTGTCACAGGGCAGCAGCCAGCCTGGGGTGGTGGGGGTGGTTGCCATGTGATGCCCGGTGTCAGTGCTTGCCGGCTTTTTTGGCGCTGGCGCTGCGCTTGCCGGGTGACTTGGCGGATTTGGTGGATTGAGCGGACTTGGCGCCAGTGGTTTTGCCACTGGTTTTGCCAGCTCTGGCCTTGCTGCTGCCCAGCTTGCCGCTGTGGCCCTTGCCCGCCTTGGCCCTGCCACTGCGGCCGTGCAGGCCGTTGCCTTTTTTCAGGCCAGCAGCGTTGCCGGCATGGCGTGGTGCCGGCGCGGTATCGGGCGCAACAGCGCTGGCGGCGCTGCGCAGGTGGTTGCCGGTTTTTGCCATCCGGTCTTGGGCCACCAGGTCTTGGCCCAGCAAGGCCTGCGGCCCCAAGCCCAACCAGCCTTGGCAATCGGCCTGCTGCAGCGCTTGGAGCACGGGCTGGTACTGCATCACGCTGCCCACCACCCCCGCCGCAGCGCTAAAACACGGCCCCAGGCTGGTGGGGCTCAGGGCCGCCGGTTCGGCCCGCTCAGCCTGGCGCTGGATGTCGCGCAGCGGCACATCACCCAGCACCGGGCGCAGGGCGGCCACCAGCCGGTGGGTGGCCAGCGGCGCGCTGATGGGCCCCTCATGGCGCGCCAGTGTGGGTGCCAGCAGCAGACGCTGCAACACGCTGTCCAAGCCGGGCTGGCCGGCCGCACGCAGGGCGTTATGCCATTGCAGGGCCAGCCACTCACCACGCAGCCCGGCCAGGCTGCTGCTGTTGTCGGGCAGGGCGGCGGTGTTGGCGGGCATTGCCGCCAGCCTGGTGAGGCCCTGGTTCATCACCTGGGCATAGGTGTCGGGTGTCATGCGGCCACTGCGCAGCAGCAAGCGGTGGCTGTAGTGGGCCAACAGGCCGTCACTGAACCAGGCGCGCAAGGCCGCGTCATTGCGCCCGGCATGCACCAGCGGGCCAAAACGGTCAGGCACCCAGGTGCTGAGCAGGGCACGGGTCAGCAGCGTTTCAGCGTCAGCACCTGGCCAGGCCAGGTCGGCGGGTGCTTGCAAAGCCAGCGCCTGGTGCCAACGGCCGCCTGTGGCGGGGCTGCTGCCGGGCAGCAGCAGCAACAGCAGCGGCGCGGCCGGGCTGTTGTCGCCCCAAAACTGGCGCTGCGCTGCCCAGTGTTGCAGGGCGGCTTGGCCCAGGCCGTCCACCGGTGCCAGCCAGCCGGCGGCGCTGGGCCGCACCAGGGTCAGCAGCAGGCCGCCCACTGGCGGCTGGAACCGGTCTAGCGCACCACCGGCGTACAGCGCTTGCTGCACCCGCTGGCGCAGCGGGGTGGTGGCGGCTGGCAAGCGAAACAGCGCGCTGTGGCCGTCTGCCTGGCCATGGCTGCTGGCCCAGCGGATCGGGCTTGCCGCGCTGCCGTCGTCCCCGCCCCAATCGCCGCGCAATTGCACGCAAGCGCTGGGTGGGTTGCGTTCGTCCAACTCGTCAGGCACGGGCAGCACACCCAGGCCGGCCAGCGCAAACCAGGTCGGCGCCAGCCGCACGCTGCCACCTTGCACGGCATCGGTGGGGCCGCTGTAGCGCCAGTGCAGCCGCACCCGCTCACCCGGGGCATGGGCCACGCTGCGCAGCAGCGGTGCGTCAGCCACGGCTTGGGTGGTGGTTGTGGTGCTGGTGGTGCTTTCGGGTGCGTCTTGCCCGGTGGTGTGTGCCAACCCAGCCCAGCCGCCGGGCAGCCGCAGCACGCTGCGGTTGCGTGGGCCGGCGTCAAACGCCATGTCCACCAGCAGTTGGCGCGCGCTGCCGTCACGTGGGCTGGTGATTTGTACCTGCCACAACAGGCTGCAGCCGGTTGGCTCATCTGCAAGGGCAGCCAGAGCAGGTGCGCCACCCAGCAGGCTGCCGGCCAAGCCCAGCAGCAGGGCCAGCAGGCGCCGTGTGGCGCGCTGCGGACCGGCTGACCAGGCTGCCACTGGGGGCACAGGGTGGCCGGTGCGGCTGCAGCAGAGGGTGGGGTTGGCAGGCATCCAGTGGGGCACAGACAAGCGAGCCAAGCAGCGTGTTGATCAACGAGCAGGGCAGCGGGGCAAGGCAGCAACTCGCCCGGCAACTCGCCCGGCAATACGCTCAGCAACACGCCCAGCAACACGCCCAGCAACACGCCCGGTGTCACACCCAGCATCAAAAAGGCCCGCAAGCTTAGCCGATGGTTTTTGGCGGGCCGTGCCAGCAGGGCTGCGGCGGGCCTGCCCGATGCTGCCCGCCATGAAACATGTGTGGATCCCCGTCTGGCCGCTTTGGACTGTGTTGTTACCCGTGCTGGCGTTGGCCGTGGCGGTGACGGTGATTGAGGTGGCGCTGATCGTCTCGCTGATGCTGGCTGACTTGCAGCCCGGCGTGGCCGTCGCCAATGCCGCCGTCAGCGCAGCCGGCAGCGCACCCGGCAGCGCACCCGGCAGCGCACCCGCCGCACTGGCGCGCGACACCGTGTTTGCCGCCATCATGGTCGTCTGCAACGGCGTGGTGGGTTTGTGCATCTTGGTGGGCGGCATCAAGCACCGGGTGCTGGTGTTTCGGGTGCAGGGCACCAGCCCGGCGCTGGCGGTGCTGGTGGCGTTGAGCACGCTGACCCTGGTGCTGTCCAGCGTCACCACCAGCACGCCAGAGCCCACGTTTTCACCGGTGCAACTGGGGTTTGCAGGCGTCGTGTCGCTGGCCTTGTACGGTGCGTTTGTGTTTGTGCAAACCGTGTGCCACCGCGATTATTTTTTGCCCGCAGCGGTGGCTGGTGCCGGCACGGCAGACCACCACGCCGTCCCATCCAGCAGCGCCGTGGCCCGGGGCAGCCTGGGCCTGCTGATGGCCTGCCTGTTGGCCGTGGTAGGGCTGGCCAAAACACTCGCGCCATCGGTTGAGGCGGGTGTGCGGTCAGCCGGCGCACCACCGGCGGTGGTGGGTGTGATCGTGGCCCTGCTGGTGCTGCTGCCTGAGACCTTTGCCGCCGTGCGGGCCGCCGCCCACAACCGGTTGCAGACCAGCCTGAATCTGGCGCTGGGCTCAGCCCTGGCCAGCATCGGCTTGACCATCCCCGCCGTGGCGGTGTTGAGCTTGTGGTTCACCCAGCCGCTGGTGCCGGGCCTGGACCCCAAGGACACTGTGCTGCTGGTGCTGACCTTTGCCGTGGGTACGCTGACGCCGGGCAGTGGCCGCGCCACGGTGCTGCAAGGCGCGGTGCATCCGGTGCTGTTTGGCGTGTTTTTGTTTCTGGCCGTGGTGCCTTGAACCGCTGATTGCAGCCGGCCGGCCGCCATCGGCGCCCGCACCTGCGCCTATGCCTTTGGCTGCTGGGCCGGCTGCAGCCGCGCCAGCAGCTCGCCCATCTTCTGGTGCAGCATGTTCACCGCTTGCAGCGGCCGCACCATCACTTTGAAATCAATGATCTGGCCAGCATCGTTCCAGCGGATCAGGTCGATGCCGTTGATCTGGATGCCGTCGATCACGGTGCTGAACTCCAGCACCGCGTCATGCGTGCCCACGATCTCGCGCTCGTAGCGGAAGCTGCTGTTGTTCAGCACCAGCAGCGCACCCTGCAGGTACTTGAAGGTGATGGCCTTGCCACGCTGCGGTGTGTGAACCACCGGTGAGTGAAACACCACCTCATCGGCCAGCAGGCGGCCCATGCCCGCCATGTCACGCTGTTGCACCACCTGGTGCCAAGCCTGGATCACGGCCATATTGCACACATCAGACATTGCAGTCTCCTGGCTTGAACAGCATTGCCGCTCACTCACCCACCGGCTTGCCCAGTGGCACCCAGCGCTTGCCATCAAAACGCTGCAGCTGGATTTTGCGGAACAGGTTGTAGTTGTCGGCCGACATGCTCATCGTGATGCCTGGCAGCAACATGGGCGCTGAGAAATCCTTCAAATTGGTCATTTGCTTCAGGATGTTCTCGCGGCTCAAGTCTTCTCCGGCGGCCCTCAGCACATGGGCGATGGCGGCGCAGGTGGCATACACCGACGCATTGCTGCCGTTGTTGATGTCCCCCTTGGGGTAGTACTTTTGCATCCAGACCAGCCAGGCTTTGTAGTCAGCATCGTTGTGCCAGGACGGGTCGGACGGGTCTTTGATGACACTGGCCGTCATCACGCCGATGGTGTTTTCAAGCCCAACCAAGGACAGTGTTGGGTAGACCTGGGCCGACACATGGCTGATGTAGACCAGCGGCTTCCAGTTCATGTCCACCATTTTTTTCAGGGACTGGCTGACTTGTTTGCTGTACGCCGCCAGCACGATGGTGTCAGCACCGCTGGCCTTGAGGCTGACGATCTGGGAATCCAGCGTCGGGTCACTCTGCTCGTAAGTGATCTCGGCCACCAAGGCCTTGGCCGCCTGCGCACCCAGGCCGGCTTTGAGGCCGCTCAGGTAGTCTTTGCCATAGTCATCGTTCTGGTACAGGATGGCAATTTTGGCGCTCGGCTTGTCGCGCAAGATTTGCGCACCGTACATGCGGGCCTCAAACGAGTAGTTCATCAGCGCCGATGTGCTGAAGCGGAACTCTTTGGGTTGCTGAAAATTGTTGGAGCCCGACTGCACAAACAACTGCGGCACCTTGTGCTCGTTGAGGTACTTGCGCACCGACGACGACGTGGCCGTGCCCACCTGGTTGACGACCGCGTCCACCTCATCCTGCTCCACCAGCTTGCGCACTTGCTCCACCGTTTTGGGCGGGGCCAGCGCGTCGTCCAGGCTGAACACGGTGACCTTGCGGCCGTTGATGCCACCCTCGTCATTGATCTTGGCAAAGTAGGCCACCGTGGCCTGGCCCACCAGGCCGTAAAACGACGCCGGCCCGCTGTAGGGCACGGTATTGCCCAGTTTGATTTCGGTCTTGGATGCGGCAAACACCGTGGCGGCGCCAGTGGCCAGGGCCAAGGTGATTGCCCCAGTGAGGGCCAAGCGGCTGAGGATGTGAGGGGTCATGGGAATCGTCTCCTGCGGGTCGGGGGCCTGCCGCAGCCCCAATGCAAATCAGTCTAGGGTGGGGTGTTGGTGGGCAGCGTCGCCTGCGCTACAGGCAGCGTGGGTGGCTGCGGCTGCGCTGTGCTGTGCTGGTGGTCTTGCCAGGGCCTGCAGTGGGGTCTATCGTTTTAGGCCCAGCCCCACCGGAGACCTGCCATGTCCGCACCCGCCAGTCCGTCCGCCGCCGCCCCCAGCCCCTTTGTCTGGTACGAACTGATGACCTCAGACCCCAAGGCCGCCGCAGCGTTTTACCGCAGCGTCATCGGCTGGACAGCAGCCGATGCCGGCATGCCCGGCATGGACTACACCCTGCTGTCGGTGGGCGACACGGCAATCGCCGGCCTGATGGCCCTGCCCGAAGACGCCCGCGCCATGGGCGCACCACCGGCCTGGGTCGGCTACATCGGGGTTGACGATGTGGACGCTGCGGCCGAGCGCCTGCTGCAGGCCGGTGGCAAGGTGTACCGGCCGGCCGACGACATCCCCGGTGTCGGCCGTTTTGCCGTGGTGGCCGACCCGCACGGCGCCAGCTTCTGCCTGTTCAAAGGCACTGTGGACCCGCACGCGTCGCAACCGCCGCAACCCGCCCCCGGCACACCCGGCACCATGGGTTGGCATGAGTTGCACGCCGGTGATCTGGACACCGCCTGGGCTTTTTACAGTGGCCAGTTCGGCTGGGCCAAGGATGAAGCCATCAACATGGGGCCGATGGGCACCTACCAGCTCTTCACCGCTGGTGCGCAGCCCATCGGCGGCATCATGACCAAGCAGCCCGACACGCCGCAGGCCAACTGGCTGTACTACGCCAATGTGGACGCCATCGACGCCGCCGTGGCGCGGGTGGCGGCTGGCGGCGGCAAATTGCGCACTGGCCCGATGCAAGTGCCCGGCGGCAGTTGGGTTGCCCAGTGCCAAGACCCGCAGGGGGCGATGTTTGCGATGGTGGCGGTGGGCAGGTGAGCACAAACCGCCACCAACACTTGGCCACCAACAAGCAGTCATCAGGGGTAGGTCAATGGCCTACACTCCACCGACGGAGTTTGAGTGGGACGAAGCCAAGAGTGAGGCGTGTTTCCTGGAGCGCGGCTTTGACTTTGCCTTTGCTGCCCAGGCGTTCTTCGACCCGAACCGGCGCTTGCAGCCAGACAACCGGCGTGCCGATGGCGAGGATCGTTTCCAGCTTGTGGGTCGGGTTGAGGGCCGCGTGTTTGTGCTCGTCTATACCCCGAGGGGGCAAGCCTTTCGGATCATCTCGGCCCGCAAGGCCAACCAACGTGAGGTGCAGAGATATGGCAGTCAGGCACATGACAATTGAACGCCAAGCGGGTGACGGTATGGGCCGCCTGGACCCCATTCGCGTCGACGCGACCACTGACGCCGATATCGCCCGCCAAGTTGCAGCCGACCAGCGCGATGCGATGCGGGACTCGGCACAGTTTGCCCGCCGCGTTCGCCAGCGCATCGGCTTGAGCCAGGCCGAATTTGCACGGCGAATCGAGGTCTCTGCCGAAACGATCCGCAACTGGGAGCAAGGCAAACGCAGCCCGACTGGCGCCGCCAAGGCCTTGCTACGGATGTTGGACAAGGCCCCTGAACTGGCGCTGCAGACGCTGCGGTGACGTTGACTACATCGACCGCCGGTATTGCCCACCCACCTCAAACAACGCCGTCGTGATTTGCCCGAGGCTGCAACACCGCACTGCATCCATCAGCACATCAAACACGTTGTGGTTGTCCATCACCGCCTGCTGCAGGCGCGCCAGCATCGCCGGTGATTGCGCTGCATGCCGGGCATGGAAATCGGCCAGCCGGGTGAGTTGGGATTCTTTTTCATCCTCGGTAGACCGGGCCAGTTCAATTTGCTGCGGATTCGGGTCCACGTGCGGGTTGCGGAAGGTGTTGACACCGATGATGGGGTATTCGCCGGTGTGCTTCTGCATCTCGTAGTGCATGGATTCTTCCTGAATCTTGCCGCGCTGGTAGCCCGTTTCCATCGCGCCCAGCACACCACCCCGGTCGGCAATTTTCTCGAACTCGGCCAGCACGGCTTCTTCCACCAGTTCGGTCAGGTCGTCAATCACAAACGCGCCCTGATTCGGGTTCTCGTTTTTGGCCAGGCCCCATTCGCGGTTGATGATCAATTGAATGGCCATGGCGCGGCGCACGCTGTCTTCTGTCGGCGTGGTGATGGCTTCATCAAACGCATTGGTGTGCAGGCTGTTGCAGTTGTCGTAAATGGCAATCAGCGCTTGCAGCGTGGTGCGGATGTCATTGAACTGAATCTCTTGCGCATGCAGTGAACGGCCACTGGTCTGCACGTGGTATTTCAGCTTTTGGCTGCGTTCATTGGCACCGTATTTGTCGCGCATGGCCACCGCCCATATCCGTCGAGCAACCCGACCGAGCACGGTGTATTCCGGGTCCATGCCGTTGCTGAAGAAGAAGCTCAAGTTGGGCGCAAAGTCATCAATGTGCATGCCACGCGCCAGATACGCCTCTACAAAGGTAAAGCCATTGCTGAGTGTGAATGCAAGCTGGCTGATCGGATTGGCGCCGGCCTCGGCAATGTGGTACCCGCTGATGCTGACGGAGTAGAAATTGCGCACGTTGTGATGCACAAAGTATTCCGCAATGTCGCCCATCACCTTGAGTGAAAACTCAGTCGAGAAGATGCAGGTGTTCTGGCCCTGGTCTTCTTTCAGGATGTCGGCCTGCACCGTGCCACGCACATTGGCTTGCGCCCATTCACGGATTTTCAGCGTCTCGGTGTCTGTGGGCTGGCGGCCGTTTTCTGAGGTGAACTTCTCAATCTGCTGGTCAATCGCGGTGTTCATGAACATCGCCAGGATGCTGGGCGCCGGGCCGTTGATGGTCATGCTCACGCTGGTGGCGGGGTGGCACAAATCAAAGCCGCTGTACAACACTTTCAAATCGTCCAGCGTGGCAATGCTGACGCCCGAATTGCCCACCTTGCCGTAGATGTCGGGCCGGCGGTCGGGGTCATTGCCGTACAGCGTGACTGAATCAAATGCGGTGCTCAACCGCTTGGCAGGCATGCCCTCACTCACCAATTTGAAGCGGCGATTGGTGCGAAAGGCATCGCCCTCACCGGCAAACATGCGGGTGGGGTCTTCGCCTTCGCGTTTGAAGGCAAAGGTGCCGGCGGTGTACGGAAAGCTACCGGGCACGTTGTCCAGCATCAGCCATTTCAGCAGCTCACCGTGGCACTCGAACCCGGGCAGGGCCACCTTGCGAATCTTGTTGCCGCTGAGCGTGGTGTGGACCAGGCTGGTGCGGATCTCTTTGTCGCGGATCTTCACCACATATTCATCACCGGCGTAGGCCTTTTGCATCTCCGGCCATTGCGCCAGCAGCTTGGCGGCGGCCGGGTCTTGCTTGCCCGAACGGGTATCGGCCAGGCGCAGCACGGTGTTTTTGGCGCCGTCTCTTGCCGCATCATCGTCTTGCAGCATGCGCGCCGTTTCACGCAATTGCTGCAGCTCCCGCGCCAGCTTGGCCTGGGCGCGGGCGCGGGCCTTGTAGCCGCGCACCGTGTCGGTGATCTCGGCCAGGTAGCGGCTGCGGGCGGCCGGCACCACAGGGGTCTGGTGGGTGCTGTGTTTGGTGATGACCTGGGGCAGGCGGCCCTCGGTGAGCGGCAGGCCCAGCGCACCCAGCCGGGTTTTCAGCGCCTGGTAGAGGGCGGTG
Source organism: Betaproteobacteria bacterium (assembly GCA_043759535.1). Taxonomy (GTDB): domain Bacteria; phylum Pseudomonadota; class Gammaproteobacteria; order Burkholderiales; family Burkholderiaceae_C; genus Pseudaquabacterium. Next base: position 24,331 of record JAYVLI010000012.1, read on the forward strand.
ACGCCGTCGTCGTTGAAGCGGCTGGCCATGGTGCCAAACACCGGCATCTGGTCCGGCATGACGGTGAAGGCCTCGCGGTTGCGCTGCACCTGCTTGGCCACGTCGCGCAGCGCGTCCAGCGCGCCTTTGCGGTCGAACTTGTTGATGGCCACAAACTCGGCAAAGTCCAGCATGTCGATTTTTTCCAGCTGGCTGGCCGCGCCAAATTCGGGCGTCATCACATACATCGGCACGTCCACCAGCGGCACGATGGCCGCGTCCCCCTGGCCGATGCCGGAGGTCTCCACGATGATCAGATCGAAGCCCGCCACTTTCACGGCGGCCAGCACGTCGGGCAGGGCGGCGCTGACCTCGCTGCCGCCGGTTTGTGAATGACTGCGGGTGGCCAGGCTGCGCACGTAAACGCGCTGGCCTGAATCGCCCGCTGCGGCCTGGCCCACGGTCTGCGCCCACGGCGCAATCGCGTTCATGCGGATGCGGTCGCCCAGCAGCGCGCCACCACTCTTGCGGCGGCTGGGGTCAATGCTGATCACGGCGATGCGCAGCGCGTCGCCCTGGTCCAGCCGCATGCGGCGGATCAGCTCATCCGTCAAGCTGGATTTGCCCGCGCCGCCGGTGCCGGTGATGCCCAGCACGGGGGTTTTGGACAGCTTGGCCGCAGCCTGCAACTCGGCCAGCAGGGCGGGTGCGGCCTGCTTGTTTTCCAGTGCGGTGATCAGCTGGGCCAGGGCGCGCCACGCCGCTTCGCTGTGGCCCTGCACGGCGGCCAGGCTGGTGGGCGCAAACGGCGACAGGTCGCGGTCCGCCCGCATCACCATCTCGCCGATCATGCCGGCCAGGCCCATGCGCTGGCCGTCCTCGGGGCTGAAGATGCGCACACCCAAATCCGCCAGCGCGCGGATCTCGGCCGGCACGATCACCCCACCACCACCGCCAAACACCTGGATGTGCTCACCGCCTCTGGCCTTGAGCAACTGCACCATGTAGGCAAAGTATTCGTTGTGGCCGCCCTGGTAGCTGCTCACCGCAATGCCCTGCACATCTTCTTGCAGCGCGGCGGTCACCACCTCATCCACGCTGCGGTTGTGGCCCAGGTGGATGACCTCGCAGCCCATGCCCTGCAGGATGCGTCGCATGATGTTGATGGCCGCGTCATGGCCGTCAAACAGGCTGGCGGCGGTGACAAACCGCACTTTGTGGGTGGGCCGGTAGTTGGCCAGGGCTTGGTAGTCGGCAGACAGATCGGTCATCGCTTGGGTCTCCTGGGGGTGGTCGTGCGGCGCCGCCCGTTGTCGATCAAACAGGTCACACCATGCCACCGATCAGTCTAGACCCGGCAGCGCTGCGGGGTGATGGCGTCCCCGCTCAGCAGCCTGACGCGATTTGCCAGAATCGGGTGATGACCAGCGCTGCCCAGCCTGCTGTCCGGCCCAATCTCCCGCTGCCGACCACCACCGTGTCCGGCGCCTTTGTGCGCAGCGCTGTGCTGGCGCTGGATGCGGCCCAGCGCCAGGCCGCGCTGCAGACGGCAGGCATCCATCCGGACGTGTTGCTGCAGCCCACCGCCCGCGTGCCGGCAGCGGCTTTTGCCCGGCTCTGGATTGCGGTGGCCCGGCTGCTGGACGATGAGTTTTTTGGCCTGGACGCCCGCCGCATGAAGGTGGGCACTTTTGCCATGCTGTGCCACGCGCTAGCCGGCGCGGCCACGGTGGGCGCTGCGCTGCGCCAGGCCAATCGGGGCTTCGGGCTGTTTCTGGACGACATGGACTTGAGCCTGCGCATCAGCAGCGGCAGCGCCAGTCTGGTGATCAGCAGCCGCATTGCCGCCGGACGGCTGGCCCTGCAGCCGCTTGACCCTGCCGCGCTGGACGCCCGCCGCTTTGCCGACGAAACCCTGCTGGTGATGCTGCACGGCCTGCTGTGCTGGCTGGCCGGGCGCCGCGTGCCCATCAGCCGGCTGGACTGGGCCCATCCACAACCCGCCCATGCCGATGAATACCGCCGCATGTTCAGCCCGGTGCTGCGGTTTGATGCGCCGGCCACCGCGCTGCACTTTGATGCCCGGGTGCTGCAGGCCGCCGTGGTGATGGACGCCGCCCGCCTCAAGGCCTTTTTGCGGGACGCGCCGCAATCCATCTTCTTGAAACAGGTGGTGGCCAGTGGCCTGAGTGACCGGGTGCGCCGCCACTGCCGCGCTGCGCTGGACCAGGGCCACGCCGCACCCACGCTGGCGGTGTTGGCGGTGGCGCTGCAGTTGTCCTGCGCCACGCTGCGCCGCCGGCTGGAGGACGAGGGCAGCAGTTGGGGCCAGTTGAAGGATGAAGTGCGGCGTGACCTGGCCTTGCACCATCTGGCCGCCGGACAGTTGAGCGTGGGCGACATTGCCGCCAGGCTGGGCTTCAACGATGCCAGCACGTTTTACCGCGCCTTTCGCAAATGGACGGGCAGTGCGCCCGGCGCCTGGCGCAACGCCACCCGAGCGGCGGACCTGGCCGCTGGCCAGCCCGCCAACACGGCTGGTTAGACTGCGTCGCAGCCTATGAACAAAGCCTTTACCCGAGAACCTGATGGCGACAGTGACGATGACGAGGACGGCGCCCCCGGCCTGCCGCCACTGCCGCCTGGCGGCAAAAACTACATCACGCCGGCCGGCTACGCCCGGCTGCGCGCCGAACTGCTGAACCTGCTGGACGTGGAGCGCCCGAAGGTGGTCGAGATCGTGTCGTGGGCGGCGAAGAATGGCGACCGCTCCGAGAACGGTGACTACCTCTACGGCAAGAAGCGATTGCGTGAGATCGACCGCCGCATCCGCTTTCTGACCAAGCGGCTGGACATCGCCGAGGTGGTCGATCCGTCGGTGCACTGTGGTGCCGATCAGGTGTTCTTCGGCGCCACGGTGCGCTACGTCAATGCCCGGGACGAGGAGCGCACGATCACGATCAAGGGCGTCGATGAGTCCGACAGCGCCGCCGGTGAAATCAGCTGGATCGCGCCGATGGCGCGCGCGCTGCTCGGTGCCCGTGTCGGCGATGAAGTCCGTGTGCAGACGCCGGCCGGGGTGGATCTGGTCGAGGTGCTGGCGGTGAGTTACCCGAGCGCTGGCGTCAGCTGAGCACCGAGCGCGTGCACAGCCCTCACGGCTTGATGCGGTTGATGTGCAGCACCGCGGCCGATCGTTTCAACGCGCGCATCACCTCGGCCAGGTGCAGCCGGTCGCGCACCGCCAGCAGCAGTTTCAGTTCGGCCGTCTCCGCCACTGCCTGATCGCCCATGTCGATGTGCGTGATGTCGGCCTCGGCAGCCGCGACGGCGGTGGCCACTTCGGCCAGCACGCCCTTGCCATTCTTCAGCAGCAGGGAAACGCCGGTCTCGAATGAGCGGATCGGCTGCTCGGCCCAGTCCACGTTCAGCCCGTCTTCGCTGTCGCGCCCAAGCAAACGCTTGCCAACCGTGCAGTCGGTGGTGTGGATCTGCAGCCCTTCACCGCGGCCCACGTAGCCCAGCATCGAATCGCCCGGGATCGGCCGGCAGCAGGTGGCCAGCTGGATCGATGCGCCTTCGCTGCCGTCTATCAGCACCATGCCTTGCAATGGGGTGGCCTCGTCAGCACCGTAGCGGCCCAGCGTCAGCGTCACCGCATCGGGTCGCACACCATGCTCGGTCAGCAGACGCGCCAGGCGCTTGGCGACGATCGAGGCGATCTTGCGTCCGACGCCGATGTCGGTCAGCAACTCTTCGCGGCTGCGGTTGCCGCTCCAGCGCAGCAGCGCCGGCCAGACGGGCGACAGCGCGCCGGGGCCGTCGTCCTGCGGCATCGTCATGCCTTCGGCTCGCAGTGCCTGGGCCAGCATCTTGGCGCCGAGGTCCTGCGACTCTTCTTGCTCCATCGTCTTCAGATGGTGCCTGATCTTCGACCGCGCGCGGCCGGTGCGCACGAAGTTCAGCCAGCCCGGATTCGGCCGCGCGCCGGGGGCGATGACGATGTCGACCACGTCGCCGCTGCGCAGCTCGGTGCGCAGCGCCACCGGCTCGCCATTGACCTTGGCCGCCACGCAGTGGTCGCCGACATCGGAGTGAATTGCGTAAGCAAAGTCCACGGGTGTGGCACCGCGCGGCAAGGCGAGGATCTTCGACTTCGGCGTGAACACGTACACCGCGTCGGGGAACAGGTCGATCTTGACGTGTTCGAGGAACTCGCTGGCGTCGCGGGTTTCGTCCTGGATGTCGATCAGCGACTGCAGCCACATCGCCCCCAGCCGCTGCGCTTCCTGCGCGTGCTGCGGGCCGTTGCCCTTGGTCTTGTACATCCAGTGCGCGGC
>JAYVLI010000013.1:0-7231 GCA_043759535.1 Betaproteobacteria bacterium
GCTGCCAACGGCCGCGCCACCGGCGTGGTGTCCACCGCCCGCCTGACCCACGCCACGCCGGGTGCCACCTATGCCCACACCCCCATGCGCGATTGGGAAGCTGACAGCAACATCTTGCCCGCAGGCTGCGGCACCAAAGACATCGCCCGCCAACTGATCGAAGTGAGCCCCGCCGTGCGTGCCAGCCTGCAGGTGGCCATGGGCGGTGGCCGCACCAACTTCTTGCCCAAGACCGAGGCCGACCCCGAATACCCCAGCACCAAAGGCCGGCGCAACGACGGCCGCAACCTCACGGCCGAATGGGTAAGTGGCCGCGCGGCCGGTGCGGCCTACATCTGGAACAAGCCACAGTTCGACGCCATCAACCCGGCCAGCAGCGGCCCGGTGCTGGGGCTGTTTGAGCCGTCGCACATGCAGTACGAGGCCGACCGCGCCACTGACCCGGCCGGTGAGCCGTCACTCGCCGAGATGACCGACAAGTCCATCCGCCTGCTGCAGGCGGCGTCGGACAAAACCGGTGGCAAGGGTTATTTTTTGCATGTGGAGGGTGGCCGCATCGACCATGCCCACCACGCCGGCAATGCGCGCCGGGCGCTGGAGGACACCATCGCGTTGTCTGACGCGGTGCGCCGGGCGATGGAGATGACCAACGAAGCGGACACGCTGATCATCGTCACCGCTGACCACAGCCACACCTTCACCATTGCCGGTTACCCGCACCGGGGCAACCCCATCCTGGGCCTGGTGCGTGACGTGGCTGATGTGGACGGCAACCCGAACAAGCTCAGCAAGGATGCCAACGGCCTGCCTTACACCACGCTGGGTTATGCCAACGGCCCGGGTTACCGCGGCCCGCAGGCCAGGGCCGACCTGAGCAGCGTGGACACCACCGCGCTGAACTTCCTGCAAGAAGCCACCGTGCCGCTGGGCAGCGAGACGCACGGCGGCGAGGACGTGGGCATCTGGGCGCGTGGCCCCAAGGCCTATCTGGTGCGCGGCAGCATGGAGCAAAACTGGATCTTCCACATCATGCGTGAGGCGTTTGGGTTTTGAGCATGCGCGGCATGCTGGCGCTGCTGCGCGCTGCTGGCCTGGCCACCAGCCTGCTGGTCTTGTTGGCCGCTAATGCACACGCGCAGCGGCAGGCTTTGATACCAACACCAACCCAGGCTGGCGCCAGCGCCGCTGTTCTGCTTGACCCACCCGCCATCGCCGCGCGCTACCGCGTCACGTTGACGCTGCGTGGCCAGCCGGTGCAGGTGCAGCAGTGGCAACTTGGCCGCAGTGCCACCGAGATCAGCTGGATCAAAGGCCCCGCCCTGACTGAAATCTGGCGCCGCGACAGCAGTGGCATCCGGCTGGAGCGGCTGCTGCCGCAAGACCAGCACCTGATCGACTACAGCGCTGGTGAACTGCGCAGCCTGCAGGTGGCGCTGGACTGGCGTGACCTGGGCACGCTCATCGCGCAAGCCGACCTGGCCAAGCTGCGCTTGCTGCGCCACGCCAGCCCGGCCCCGCCTTACCGTGACTACCACGGCCAACTGGGCCAGGACACCGTCCAGCTGCGCTGGGACCCGGTGGCCTTGCTGCCCCTGCGCCTGCTGCGCCGCAGTGCGGCCGGCCAGGTGCTGATGGAACGCACGGCGGCGCATCCATCCACCCCTGCGGATTGGCCACGCGCTGATGCCGGCAGCGCTGATTTCCAGCGCCTGGACGCGGCCGATTTTGGTGACATGGCCTACAACCCGGTGGTGCAGCGCGCCCAGGCCCGTGACGTGCTGGCCGGCTGGCGCCAGCCCCACCACGATTGACAGGCCGCGCCAGGACCGCGCAAGACCGTGGCGCACAATCTTGAGCCTTGACTTCGCACCCATGCCCACCGCCTTCATCACTGATCTGCATGCCAACCGCGAAGCGGTGGAATCGGTGCTGGAGCACGCCCGCCGCCAGGGCGCTGACCGCTGGGTGCTGCTGGGTGACTTTGTGGGCTACGGCGCTGACCCGGCCTGGGTGGTGGACCAGGTGCGCGCGCTGGTCAAACAAGGCGCGGCGGCCGTGATGGGCAACCATGACCAGGCGGTGGTGCGCGGTGCGGCCCCCGGCATGCGGCCCGATGCCAAATACGTGATCGACTGGACCCGTGCCCAGCTGGATGCAGCGCAACTGGATTTTCTGGCCAGCCTGCCGATGAGCCAACGCCACGGCGACCAGTTGTATGTGCATGCCAATGCCTGGGCACCGGCCGGTTGGGAATACATCCAGGGCCGCGCCGAGGCGGTGCGCAGCCTGCATGCCACCCAAAGCCGCTACACCTTTTGTGGCCACATGCATGAGCCCAAGCTGTTTCATTTGTCCAGCATCGGCAAGGCGGGCGATTTTGTGCCCACGCCGGGTGTGCCCATCCCCATCGCGCCGCACCGCCAGTGGCTGGTGATCCCCGGCTCCTGCGGCCAACCGCGCGACGGCAACCCCGCCGCCTGTTACGCCATGTTTGACGATGATCAGCACGCACTCACCTACCACCGCGTGCCGTATGACCACACAGCAGCCGGCGCCAAGATCCTGGCCGCCAACTTGCCGCAACGGCTGGCCAGCCGGTTAGAGGACGGGCAATGAAGCCCCCACGCTTGCCGCTGCGCGGCTGCGCTGCCCCCCGAGGGAGCGCAGTCCGCCTTGCGGCGGCCCGGCGGCGGACCATCGCTTCGGACTGAGCCGCATGGACTCCAAGCTCTACAGCAACTCGCTGGGTTATGCCGGCACCGGTGGCCAAAACGCGCCCAGCCTGCTGGTGCCCGGCCTGGTGATTGACCGCTTCCGGCTGGAGGAAAAACTGCACGTGGGCGGCATGGCCCACCTGTGGCGGGTCAGCGAGGTCAACCACGCCGGTGATTCCCGCCTGCCGCTGATCATGAAAGTGCCCCGCATCAAAGGCGGTGAGGACCCGGCCACCATCGTCGGCTTTGAGGTGGAGCAGATGATCATGCCCATGCTCACCGGGCGGCACTGCCCCAAGTTCATCGCCAAAGGTGATTTCACCCGCCAGCCCTTCATCGTGATGGAGCGCATTGACGGTGTCAGCCTGCGCGCCCGCCTGGATGAAGCCCCGCTGGCGCTGGACGAGGTGATCGAAATTGGCTCCCGCGTGGCCACCGCGCTGCATGAGCTGCACCGCCAGCATCTGGTGCATCTGGATGTGAAGCCCAGCAACATCCTGTTCCGGCCCGACGGCACGGCCGTGCTGGTGGACTTTGGCCTGTCGCGCCACGACCACCTGCCCGATTTGCTGGACGAAGAATTCACCCTGCCCATGGGCACCGGGCCCTACATGTCGCCTGAGCAGGTGCAGTTCATCCGCAATGACCCACGCAGTGATTTGTTTGCGCTAGGCGTGATGCTGTACCACTTCACCACCGGTGAGCGGCCGTTTGGCCAGCCCGACAGTGTGCGTGGCCTGCGCCGGCGCTTGTACATCGACCCGGTGCCACCTCGTGCTTTGCGGGCCGACTGTCCACCCTGGTTGCAAGAGGTGATCCTGCAGTGCCTGGAGGTCAAGCCCGAGCGGCGTTTTCAGACCGGTGCCCAGTTGGCACTGGCGCTGCAAGACCCCAGCCAGGTGGCGCTGACCCGGCGTGCCGAGAAGCTGCAAAAAAGCAGCGCCATCAAGACCTTCAAGCGCTGGTTTTTTGCGCTAGGCGCCGAGGCCAACCAAGCGCCGGCCCAGGTGGCTGAACGGCTGGGCCGCAGCCCCATCATCATGGTGGCGGTGGACATTGACCACGCCACCACCGCGCTGCTGCAGCAACTGCGCGAGACGGTGCGCCGCCTGGTGCTGACCGAGCCCGGGGCCCGTTTGGCCTGCGTCAGCGTGATGAAGATTGCCCGCATCGGCATGGACGATTTGGTGGACAGCGAGGGCCGCAGCCGGCATGTCAAACAACTGGTGGCGCTCAAGCACTGGGCCCGGCCCATCCACAAGGCGCTCAATCTGGACGAAGGCCGGCTGACCTTCCATGTGCTGGAGGCACCGGATGTGGCAGGCGCCATCATTGAATTTGCCCAGCGCAACCAGGCCGACCATCTGGTGATGGGCGCCCGTGGCAGCTCCACCCTGCGGCGGCTGCTGGGCAGTGTGTCGTCCCAGGTGATGGCGCAGTCGGATTGCACCGTGACGGTGGTGCGGGCGGCGGGTGCTGCGGCGGCCTCCGCTGAACCGGTGGTGGCAGCGCCGGTTGAGCTGCGGGACATGGCGCCGGACACAGCGCCCGATGCGGTGCCGGACACCGGGCCAGACACCCAGCCCGACACGCTGAGCATCATGCGGCCTGACACCCCACTATCCACCCTGCCGCCAGTGCCACGCGCAGCGCCCGGAGTGCCGGTTTGAGCGCGCAGCCAGCAGCGGCCGCCAACCCGCCAGGGCTCGCGACTGACGACAACTTCTGCACCCGCTGCGGCGCCTGCTGTACCGGTTTTCGGGTGGACTTCAACCGGGCTGAGCTGCAGAGTGAAGGCGGTTGTGTGCCCGACGGCCTGGCGGTCGATCTGACGGCGGGTTTGTGCCGCTTGCGGGGCACTGACCACGCCCGGCCGCGCTGCGCCGCCCTGACTGGCACCGTGGGCCAGCGTGTCAGTTGCGGCATCCATGCATGGCGGCCATCACCCTGCCGGGATTTTGGGCAACGCGCGCCGTTTGGCATTGCTGACGACGCCTGCACCAAGGCCCGCGCCCGCCACGGTCTGCCGCCGCTGCCGCTGTAAGCCGGCCGGCTCAGGGCCGTGGGCTGTTGACCAACTGCGCCGCTTGTTGCGCACGCTGGCCCACCAGCAACACCGCCTGGGTGCGTGAGTTGACGCCCAGCCCCCGCAGCACGGCGGCCACATGGTCCTTCACCGTGTCTACCGACAAGTTCAGCTCGCGTGCAATCAGCTTGTTGGGCAGGCCTTTGAGCAACCACTGCAGCACATCGGTCTGGCGCGGTGTCAGGCCAAAGCTGGCCAGGTGGTCACGGCCGGTGGGCATGCTGGCCGCTGTGGACAACACAGCCGGCAGCACAGCGTGGGCGGGCCAGGCGGAGGCCCGGGCTGCCACAGCGGCGGGCGGGTGCGCAGTTGGTACCGCAGCCGCGATATCAGTCACTACAGCAGCCGCCACAACAGCCACCACAGCGGCGGGTGGTGGGCTGCTGGTGTCGCTGCCTGTGTCGCTGCCGGTGTCGCCGCTCGTGTTGCCGCTCGTATTGCCGCTCGTGGGGCGATTCACCCGGCTGTTGGCCACCCGCACCCGCGCCGCATGGGCGCTGGCTTCGGCGTCTGCAGCGGCGGCAGCCTCAGCCAGGCTCATGCCGGGCCCGCGTTCCAGGCTCAGCAGCGCGGTGGGGATGAACACCCCACCGGCCAGCACCATGATCAGTGCTTCGGTCAGCGCGGGCAGGCTCAGGGCTTTGGAGACAAAACCCATGGCGCCCATGTCCACCGCCTGCACCATGTCGGTCAAGCGCTCGGAGGCCGACACCACCACCACCGGCAGACCGGGGTAGTGCGCACGCAACTCGGCCAGCACGGTAAAGCCATCCGCCGCCTGGCCCAGCATCAGGTCCAGCAGCACCAGGTCGACCGTGGGGTCAGCCGCCAGTTGGGCAAACGCATCTTGCGGGTTGTCAGCCGCCAGCAGTGTGGTCTGGCTGTCCAGGCTGTGGATGATGGTTTGCAGCGCAAACAGCACCAGCGGGTGGTCATCAACCAGCAGGATGCGCATGGACTGGGTGCCTCAGGTGTAGCGGCGCGACACGGCCTCGGCCACACACACCGGTTTGTCGCTGCCCTCACGCTCGATGCTGACCTCCATCGTCACCTGGGCGCCACCGGCAATCACCTCGTAGCTTTTGAGCCGCAACTGGCCACGCAGCCGGCTGCCAGCCGGCACCGGCGCCATGAAGCGCACCCGGTTCAGGCCGTAGTTGACGCCCATCTTCACGTCGTCGATGTGCATGGCCTGGGCTGCCAGCTCGGGCAGCAGCGAGAGTGTGAGAAAGCCGTGCGCGATGGTGGTGCCAAATGGCCCGGCCGCCGCCCGCACCGGGTCCACATGGATCCATTGGTGGTCGCCGGTGGCCTCGGCAAACAGGTTGATGCGCTGCTGGTCAATCAGCACCCAGGGGCTGGTGGCCAGGTGCTCACCCACCCGGGCTTGCAGGGACGCCAGGGTGGCGATGTGGATGGGGGAGTTGGCTGCGGTGGTGTCGGTCATGGGGTTTTGGTGGTGTGGGTGGCGCGGGAGGGCGGGGCAGCGGTTTGCGGCAGCGGTGTGCGGCAGGGCGATTCAAGCATCCAGCCAGGAGGTGATGGCCTGCCACTGCAGCAGGTCACGCTCCACCCGGCTGGCGGCCACGTCCCACAACGTCAGGCCGCGGGCGGCCAGGTGGGCGTAGTTTTGGGTGTCGCGCAGGGTGGTGAGCGGGGGCTGGCCCAGCGTGGCCAAAAACGCCTGCAGGTGCTCGGCGGCATGGGTGTGTTCTTTGACGCGCATGGCCACCAGTGCGGTCTGCAGCCGGGTGCTGCGCTTGTGGGCCTGCAGCAGCTGCAAAAACCCATGCGTGGCGGCAATGTCAAACGGGCTGGGCTGCAGCGGCACCAGCAGTTTGTCGGCAATCTTGAGCACCGCCTCCAACCGCTTGCCGTGCAGCCCGGCGGGGGTGTCCAGCACCAGGTGTGTGGTGCCTTTGGGCGGTTTGACGACAGTGCCGTCCACCACCTCCCAGCTGCGGATGGCGGGCAGCCCGGCCGGCCGCAGTGCCAGCCACTGGCGGGCGCTTTGCTGGCGGTCCACATCGCCCAGCATCACCGCATGGCCCCGGTGTGCCAGCCAGCCGGCAATCTGGGTGGACAAGGTGCTCTTGCCGACCCCACCCTTGGGATTGGCCACCACGATCACGGGCATGCACGGCTCCGGTTGCAGGGCTGGATTGCTGCTATGTTACGGGCGCTCCGCCGCCCGCCGCACCCCCGGCTTACCCGCCAAACATGCCCGTTCTACGCTCTCCATGCCCCGCATTCTGGTGATCCTGGCCCATCCGCAGCTGGAGCAATCGCGGGTGGCCGCTGCGCTGGCGGAGGCTGCACAAGCCGTGGCCCCGGCATCCGCGCCGACCACGGCGCTTGCCACCACAGCAACCCAGGCCAACCACATCACCGTGCGTGACCTGTACGCCCTGTACCCCGACTACCTGGTGGA
>JAYVLI010000014.1:0-5125 GCA_043759535.1 Betaproteobacteria bacterium
GGCCACGATGCGCAGCAAGGTGCTTTTGCCACAACCGCTGGGGCCCAGGATGGTGACAAAGTCGTTCTCGGCCACATCCAGGTCGGTGGCCTGCAGCGCTGCGGTGGCCGGGCCGCCGGTGGCGGATACAAAGCTGCGGGACACGCCGCGCACGGCAAGCAAGGGCTCGGTCAAGGTGTGGCTTTCATGGAGGTCTGCAGTGATTGGTGCCGCTCATCTGCCCAGCTGGGCCCACGGGAACAAGCGCCGGTTCGCCCACTTGAAACCAAAGTCGCTCACCAGCCCAATCAGGCCGATGACGATGATGCCGAAGATGATTTGGTCTGTGGCCAGCAAGGCCTGGCTGTCGGTGATCATGTGGCCGATGCCGCTGCTGGCGCCGATCAGTTCGGCCACGATCACGTAGGTCCAGGCCCAGCCCAGTACGGTGCGCAGGATCTCGGCAATCTCGGGTGCCGCACCGGGGATCAACACCCATTTGACCAGGCTGGCATCCGTGCTGCCCAGGGTGTAAGCGGCCTCCACCAGATCACGCCGGGTATTGCCCACTACCACCGCAATCATCAGCACCAGCTGGAAGAAACTGCCGATGAAGATGACCGCCAGTTTTTGCGCCTCACCAATGCCGGCCCACAAGATCAGCAGCGGGATGAAGGCACTGGCCGGCAGGTAACGGGCAAACGAGACAAAGGGCTCAAAAAACGCCTCGATGGGTTTGTAGGCGCCCATCAGCACACCCAGTGGCAGCGCAAACACGGTAGCAATCAAAAAGCCACCCAGCACCCGCCACACGGTCCAGCCGATGTCGGTGGCAAAGCCCATGGTGGTGAGCAGCAGCCAGCCGCTTTTCAGCATTTGCAGCGGGTCGGCCAAGAAGGTTTTTTGCACAAAGCCGCCAAAGGTGGCCACCGCCCATACCGCCACAAACAACACGAAGAAGCTGATGCCCAGCACCACACGGGTGGTGGGCGCAACGGCAACCAGCGGCTTCATCGGGCGCTTACTTCAAGAACTTGGTGTCGGCCAGCTTGGACAGGTCAGGAATGGCTTTGATGATGCCGATTTCCAACAGCAGATCGGCCGCCTCCTTGCTGAACTGGGCGTGTTCACCGGCAAAGAACTTCTGGTTGGCTTCACGGTCTTGCCAGCGCAAATACTTCTGGCTGGCTTCAAACGCGTCACCGGTTTGTTTGACATCCGCACCCATGATCTCGAAGCTCTTTTTGGGCTCGGCCTTGACCATGGCCACAGCATCAAAATACCCATCGGCCAGGGCTTTGGCGGCCTTGGGGTTCTCGGCCAAAAACTTGGGCGTGCAACCAAAGGTGTCCATCACCATCGGGTAATCCAAGGTGGTGGCGATGATCTTGCCGGCATCAGGTTTTGCGCGCACTGCACCCAGGTAGGGCTCGTAGGTCATGGCCGCGTCCACGCCATCGGTGCCGGCAATCATGGCGTTGGCGGCGGCTTGTGGGCTCAGGTTGACCACTTTCACATCCTTCACCGACAAGCCGTTTTTCTTCAGCATCCAGGCCAGGCCAAAGTAGGGCGCGGTGCCGGGCGCATCGGCCGCCACGGTTTTGCCTTTCAGGTCGGTGATCTTGGCAATGCCGGGTTTGACCACCATGCCGTCCGCGCCGTAGCTTTTGTCGAGTTGAAAGATCTGCGTGGTGGCCACGCCGTTGGCGTTCCACACCACCCAGGTCTCCACCGTGGTGGCGGCGCATTGGATGTCGCCGCTGGCAATGGCCAGGTGACGGTCTTTTTGCGGGATCTTTTTGATCGTCACGTCCAGGCCGTATTTCTTGAACAGGCCGGCCTCTTTGGCCAGGGTGAGTGGCGCAAAACCGGTCCAGCCCGAGATGGCGATGGCCACTTTGGTGTCGTCTGCCTGGGCCGGTGCGCCCAGCAGTGCAGCGGTGGCGGCCAGGGCCAAAGTCTTGATCAAGAAGGCTGTGCGCATGCGGGTCTTTCGGTGGGTGGGTGGGCGGGTTGCAGATCAGACCGGCTGCAACAGCGCCGGCAGGTCAGGCAAGGTTTGCAGGATGCGTGCCAATGCGCCGCTGCGCACCAGCGCAGTGGCGCACTCAATGTCAGGCGCCAGGTAGCGGTCTTGCGGGATGGCGAGGCTGTGTTGGCGCAGCAGTGCATGCGCGGCCTCTAGCGGCACCGAGCTGGCCAGTGGCCGCAAAAACTCGATGCCTTGTGCGGCGGCCAGCCATTCAATGCCCAGGATGTGGGCGGTGTTGTCGATCATGGGCAACAAGCGGCGTGCGGCAAACGTGGCCATGGACACATGGTCTTCTTGATTGGCGCTGGTGGGCAGGCTGTCCACACTGGCCGGGTGGGCCAGGCTTTTGTTCTCGCTGGCCAAGGCGGCGGCGGTGACATGGGCAATCATGAAACCGCTGTTGAGGCCGGCGTCAGCGGTGAGGAATGGCGGCAGGCGCGACACACCGGCGTCAATCAGCATCGCAATGCGGCGCTCGGCAATGGCGCCCACCTCGGCAATGGCCAGAGCCATGCCGTCGGCCACCAGCGCCACTAGCTCGGCGTGAAAGTTGCCACCGGAAATAAGCTCCCCCCCGAAGCGGCTTTCAGCCGCCTCCCCCCCAGGGGGGCGCCGCCAGCGGCCCGGCAAAGCCGGTTCCGCAGCGTCCGCTTGATCCGAGTTGCTGTGTGTTGGCCAGAAAACGAGCGGGTTGTCGGTGACGGCATTGGCCTCACACACCAGCACTTTGGTGGCGTGGCGCAGTTGGTCCAGGCAGGCGCCCACCACCTGCGGTTGGCAGCGCAGGCTGTAGGGGTCTTGAACTCTGTCATCGCCCTCGCGGTGGCTTTGGCGGATGGCGCTGCCGGCCAGCAAGGCGCGGTAGACCACCGCCACATCCATCTGCCCGGGCTGGCCACGCAGCGCGTGGATGCGGGCGTCAAACGGGCCATCGCTGCCACGGGCGGCGTCAACAGTGAGTGCGCCAATCACCAGCGCGGCTTGCAACACCGGCTCAAAACTGAGCAGCGCATGCAGGGCCAGCGCAGTGCTGGTCTGGGTGCCGTTGATCAGCGCCAGGCCTTCTTTAGCGGCCAAGGTGAGCGGCGTGATGCCGGCGGCAGCCAGCACCGGGGCGGCGGGTTGGCGCTGGCCGTCCACCACAAATTCACCCTCACCCAGCAGCGCCAAGGTCATGTGGGCGAGTGGCGCCAGGTCACCCGATGCACCCACTGAGCCCTGGCTGGGCACATACGGGCACAGGCCAGCGTTATGGACTGCAATCAAGGTGTCAATCACCAGCGGCCGCACACCCGAGTGGCCACGCGCCAGGCTGGCTGCTTTCAGCGCCAGCATCAGCCGCAGCACCGGCGCGCCCAAGGCTGGCCCAACACCCACGCTGTGAGAGCGGATCAGGTTGAGCTGCAGCCTGGCCAGATCGCCCTCGCTGATGCGGGTGGACGCCAGCTTGCCAAAGCCGGTGTTGACACCGTAGACCGGCACGCTGCCTTGTGCTGCGGCCAACACCACTGCCGCACTGGCGCGGATGCCGGGCAGTGCGGCCGGGTCCACCATCAGCGGTTGGCCACCGGCGTGGATGGCTTGCAATTCGTCGAGAGAGAGTTGACCGGGGCGCAGCAGCATCAGGCTTGCTCCCCGGTTGCGGTTGCGGCTGCGGCTGCGGTTGCGGCGGCGGCGGCAACAGCCGCTGGCGGCAGCATGGGCAGGTCCAAGCCTTGTTGCCGGGCGCAATCCTGGGCGATGGCGTAACCCGCATCGGCATGGCGCATCACGCCGGTGCCGGGGTCGTTCCACAGCACCCGCTCGATGCGTTTGGCTGCGGCGTCGGTGCCGTCACAAACAATCACCACGCCGCTGTGTTGGCTGTAGCCCATGCCCACCCCACCACCGTGGTGCAGGCTGACCCAGGTGGCGCCACCGGCGGTATTGAGCAGGGCATTGAGCAGCGGCCAATCACTCACCGCGTCGCTGCCGTCTTGCATGGCTTCGGTTTCGCGGTTGGGGCTGGCCACCGAGCCGGAATCAAGATGGTCGCGGCCAATCACGATCGGGGCTTTCAATTCACCCGACTTGACCATGTCGTTGAAGGCCAGGCCGGCGCGGTGCCTGTCGCCCAGGCCGATCCAGCAAATGCGCGCTGGCAGGCCCTGGAAGGCGATGCGCTCACCGGCCATGTCCAGCCAGCGGTGCAGGTGTTTGTCTGCTGGGAACAGCTCTTTCATCTTGGTATCAGTTTTGCGGATGTCCTCCGGGTCGCCCGACAAAGCCACCCAGCGGAACGGCCCCACACCCCGGCAAAACAGCGGCCGGATGTAGGCCGGCACAAACCCCGGGAAGTCAAACGCGTTTTTGACCCCAGCATCCAAAGCCACCTGGCGGATGTTGTTGCCGTAATCCACCGTGGGCACACCCAGCGCGTAAAAGTCCAGCAGGGCCTGCACATGCGCGGCGCAGCTTTGGGCAGCGGCGTGGCGCAGGGCGGCGTGTTGCGCAGGGTCGGCCTGGGCGGCGCGCCAGGCGTCTACCGCCCAGCCGGCGGGCAGGTAACCGTTGACCAGGTCATGGGCGCTGGTTTGATCAGTTACCAGGTCGGGGCGGATGTGCCCTGCGCGGGTTCGGCGCGCCAGCTCGGGCAGCAGCTCGGCCGCATTGCCCAGCAAGCCGATGGAGACGGCCTTTTTCTCGGCGGTGTAGCGGGCAATGCGGGCCAGCGCGTCGTCCAGATCGGTGGCCTGCTCGTCCAGATAACGCGAGCGCAAACGGAAGTCGATACGGCTTTGCTGGCATTCGATGTTGAGTGAGCACGCGCCCGCAAACGTGGCGGCCAGCGGCTGCGCCCCACCCATGCCACCCAGCCCGGCGGTGACAAACCAGCGCCCGGCCAGGTTGCCACCGTAGTGCTGCCGCCCCGCCTCTACAAAGGTCTCGTAAGTACCCTGCACGATGCCCTGGCTGCCAATGTAAATCCAGCTGCCGGCGGTCATCTGGCCGTACATCATCAAGCCCTTCTGGTCCAGCTCGGCAAAGTGCTCCCAGGTGGCCCATTTGGGCACCAGGTTGGAGTTGGCGATCAGCACGCGCGGTGCATCAACATGCGTACGGAACACGCCCACC
>JAYVLI010000015.1:0-15071 GCA_043759535.1 Betaproteobacteria bacterium
TGTGGCAGCGGAACAGCCGGTACGGGTCTTCCAGGTTGTCCAGCCGGCCGGCGGTGTCCTGGTCGCGGCTGTCGGCAATAAACCGATAGGCCTGCAGCAAGCCGGCGGGGCCGACAAATTTGTCCGGGTTCCACCAGAAGCTGGGGCAGCTGGTGCTGCAACTGGCGCACAGGATGCACTCGTACAAACCATTCAACTCGTCGCGCTCTTCAGGGCTTTGCAGCCGTTCTTTTTCAGGCGGGATCTCTTCATTCACCAGATACGGCTTGATCGAGTTGTACTGCTTGAAGAACTGCGTCATGTCCACGATCAGGTCGCGGATCACCGGCAGGCCGGGCAGGGGTTTGAGCACCACCACGCCGGGCAAGTCCCGCATGTTGGTCAGGCAAGCCAGGCCGTTTTTGCCGTTGATGTTCATGGCGTCCGAGCCACACACACCCTCACGGCAAGAGCGCCGGAAGCTGATGGCCGGGTCCACCGATTTCAGCTTCATCAGTGCGTCCAGCAGCATGCGTTCGCTGCCGTCCAGCTCCACCTCAATGCTTTGCATGTAGGGCTTGGCGTCGGTGTCGGGGTCGTAGCGGTAAATCTGGAACGTTCTTTTGGTCATGGCAATCGTGTCCTTTAGCGGCTGGCGCTGCGCTTAAAAAGTCCGGACCTTGGGCGGCACGCTGGCCACCGTGAGGGGTTTGAGCTGCACCGGCTTGTAGTCCAGCCGGTTGCCCTGGCTGTACCACAGGGTGTGCTTCATCCACTCGGCGTCATTGCGGCCCAGCGGGAATTGCGGGTCGTCGGCCAGGCGTTCGTAGTCGCTCACCGTGTGGGCGCCACGGCATTCATGGCGGGCAGCGGCTGATTCGATGGTGGCTTGCGCCGCCTCGATCAGATTCTCCACTTCCAGCGCCTCAATGCGCGCAGTGTTGAACACCTTGCTCTTGTCCTTGAGCGTGATGCCGGCCACCCGCTCGCGCAGGGCGGCGATCTTCCTAGTGCCTTCATCCATGGACACCTGGGTGCGGAACACACCGGCATGCAATTGCATGGTGTTGCGGATGCTGTCGGCCACGTCTTGCGCGTATTCACCCGAGCTGCTGCTATCCAGCCTGGCCATGCGCGACAGCGGCAGGTCGGCCGCGTCCGCCGGCAGCGGCTTGTGGGATTTGTCCGCCGTCTTGAAGCTGTTGACAATGTGGTTGCCAGCCGCGCGGCCAAACACCAGCAAATCCAGCAGCGAATTGGTGCCCAGCCGGTTGGCGCCATGCACGCTGACGCAGGAGCATTCACCCACCGCGTACAAGCCATTCACCACCGTGTTGGGGTTACGGTCCGCCCCAACCCCATTCGGCACCACCACCTGGCCATGGATGTTGGTGGGGATGCCACCCATCTGGTAGTGGATGGTGGGCACCACCGGAATCGGCTCTTTGGTGATGTCGACGTTGGCAAAGTTGTGGCCAATCTCAAATACGCTGGGCAGGCGTTTCAAGATGGTGTCGCCGCCCAGGTGGGTCATGTCGAGCTGGATGTAATCCTTGTTGGGGCCACAACCCCGGCCCTCTTTGATCTCCTGGTCCATGCAGCGGGAGACAAAGTCACGCGGTGCCAAGTCTTTCAATGTGGGCGCGTAGCGCTCCATGAAACGCTCACCATTGACATTGCGCAGGATGGCGCCCTCACCCCGGCAGCCTTCGGTCAGCAGCACACCGGCACCGGCCACGCCGGTGGGGTGAAACTGCCAGAACTCCATGTCTTCTAACGGGATGTTGGCGCGTGCCGCCAGCCCCAAGCCGTCGCCGGTGTTGATGAAGGCATTGGTGCTGGCGGCATAGATGCGGCCGGCGCCGCCGGTGGCCAGCAGCGTGGTCTTGGCCTCAAGCATGTAGACCTCGCCGGTCTCCATCTCCATCGCGGTGACACCCAGCACATCACCGTCAGCGTCGCGGATCAAATCCAGCGCCATCCACTCGACAAAGAACTGGGTGCGGGCCTTGACGTTTTGCTGGTACAGCGTGTGCAGCATGGCGTGGCCGGTGCGGTCAGCCGCTGCGCAGGCGCGCTGCACCGGCTTCTCGCCGTAGTTGGCGGTGTGGCCGCCAAACGGGCGCTGGTAGATGGTGCCGTCGCTGTTGCGGTCAAACGGCATGCCAAAGTGCTCCAGTTCGTAGACCACCTTGCCGGCCTCGCGGCACATAAACTCAATCGCGTCCTGGTCACCCAACCAGTCACTGCCCTTGATGGTGTCGTAAAAGTGGAAGTGCCAGTTGTCCTCGGACATATTGCCCAACGATGCGCCAATGCCGCCCTGCGCGGCCACCGTGTGCGACCTCGTCGGGAACACCTTGGACAGCACCGCCACGTTCAAACCGGCACGTGCCAGTTGCAGCGACGCCCGCATGCCGGACCCACCGGCGCCCACGATCACCACGTCAAATTTGCGACGGGCCAGAGATTTGGATGCCATGTCAATCAACCTTCAAGCTAGAGACGGGGTAAACCAAGCAAACGCCACGGAACCGGCTTTGCCGGGCCGTCGGCGTTGCCCCCTTGAGGGGGCGCGCGAAGCGCGTACGGGGGTGGGACAAATTACAGCCTCCAGAGCACTTGCACGGCCCAACCGGCGCAGCCGATGAGCCACCCAATGGTCACCACCTGCGCCACCAGGCGCAGGCCCACCGGCTTGATGTAGTCCATCCACACATCCCGCATGCCCACCCAGGCATGCCAGGCCAGCGACAGGATGACCACGAAGGTGAGCACCTTCATCCACTGGTGGGCAAAGATGCCCGACCAGCTGTCATAGCCCACCGGGCCACCAAAAATCACTTGCAGCAACAACGCCAGCGTGAACAAGGCCATCACCACGGCAGTGACACGTTGGCTCAGCCAGTCCCGAAACCCGTAATGCGCGCCGACGACCAGGCGTTTTGATCCGTAATTGACGGCCATTGCAGAGTTGCCTTCTTGATGTATGAGGGGGGGCTTAAAACAAGCCGAAGAGCTTGGCGCCCAATGCGATGGTCAGCACGATGCTGATCGCGAAAGTGGCCACGGCCGAGGAGCTGCCTTGCGCCTTGGTCACGCTGTGGGTGGCGTCCATCCACAGGTGGCGGATACCCGCCACGGCATGGTGCAAATAAGCCCAGATCAGCGCCAGCACCACCAGCTTGACCACAAAGCCCGGCATAACACCAATGCCGGCACCAAAGGCGCTGGTGAAGCTGTCATACGAAATCTCGGACGTGACGCTGGCGTCAAACATCCAGACGATGAAGGGCAGCAGGAAGAACATCAACATGCCGCTGGCGCGGTGCAGGATGGACACCAGACCCGCAATGGGCAGGCGATATTGCAGCGCCTCGATCAGCCGCATGTTCTCGCCTGGCCGCACTTTGGGCCGGGCCAGTGGGGAGGATTTGGACAGGTCTGCCATCGGGTGTGGTCTCTTTGTAATCGCGGGGAAACCCACTGAGTTTATTGCAATGCAGCAAGCTTACTGGGCGCTTTTGCGATGCACCGACCCAGCCCTGCGGCGATTCGGCTTCAGCATCAATTCAAGGTGTTGCGGTAAAAGTGTTGGCTGGTGTTGTAGAGGCCGCGCCGCAGCTCCACCGGTTGGTCACCGTAGGTGAAGGACAAGCGCTCCACGCTGAGCAGCGGTGCGGCCAGCGGCAAGGCCAGCCAATCAGCGCTGGCCGCATCGGCCGGTACGGCGCGGATTTTTTCGTCCGCGCGGATCATGCGCACGCCAAATTCAGCCTCAAACATGCCGTACATCGGACCTTTGTAATCGGCCAGGCGCTCAGCGGTCAGACCTTTGAACAGGCCGCCGGGCAGCCAGATTTCGTCCAGCACCACCGGCGTGGGCGGGCTGCCAATGGCCAGCAGCAGGCGGCGCAGTTGCACCACCGCGTCACCGCTTTTGAGGGCCAGCATGCGCGCCACATCGGCCGGCGCGCGGGTGCGGCGGCAGTCCAGCAAGCGGCGCTCCATCGTGCGGGCGCCGCCGTCGTCGGGCATCAGGCGCAAAAAGCGGTATTGGATCTGCGCCTCAGCGTGGGTGGCCACAAACGTGCCCTTGCCCTGGCGGCGCACCAGCAGGTTGTCGGCCGCCAGTTCATCAATCGCCTTGCGCACCGTGCCCTGGCTGACCTTGAACCGCGCCGCCAGGTCCAGCTCACTGGGGATGGCCTCACCCGGCTTCCACAGGCCGGCTTGCAACTCCCGGGTGATCAGGCCCTTGATCTGCTGGTACAGCGGGCTGAAGGCCGGGCCGGCGGGCTCGGCGGCATCGGCTGCCGTGGAGGGCGCAGCCGCAACTGCAGAAGTCGGGGGGACGGCGGAAGTCATCACCTGCAATTGCAGCACGGATCAGGGCCAAAACGCTGCTCAGCATCTCGCAAAAGCTGACAGATGTCTTATAGAAGACAGAAGACCAGTGCCAAACCCCCGTGACAACCCGTGGTTGGCCTACACTCGGCGCCGGCTCGGGTGGCTACAGGACTTGTCTTGGTGCGCAAGGTGCATGCACCTCTAAAGACGGGCCGGCAAGTCAGCTGCGGTGGGCCGCCCCGACTCCCCCTTGTTCATCCCCCCATCCTCCTGGAGCCTCCCATGAGCAAAAAGCCTGTTCGCGTGGCCGTCACCGGCGCCGCCGGTCAAATTGGTTACGCCCTGCTGTTCCGCATCGCCTCGGGCGAAATGCTGGGCAAAGACCAGCCCGTGATCCTGCAACTGCTGGAAGTGCCGGTTGAAAAAGCCCAGGAAGCGCTGAAGGGCGTGATGATGGAGCTGGACGACTGCGCCTTTCCGCTGCTGGCCGGCATGGAGGCGCACAGCGACCCGATGACCGCCTTCAAGGACACCGATTACGCCCTGCTGGTGGGTGCCCGGCCACGTGGCCCCGGCATGGAGCGGGCTGACCTGCTGGCCGCCAATGCGCAAATCTTCACGGCGCAAGGCAAGGCCTTGAACGCCGTGGCCAGCCGCAATGTGCGGGTGCTGGTGGTGGGCAACCCGGCCAATACCAACGCCTACATCGCGATGAAATCGGCGCCCGATCTGCCGCGCAAGAACTTCACCGCCATGCTGCGCCTGGACCACAACCGTGCGCTCAGCCAGATCGCCGCCAAGACAGGCAAGCCGGTGGCCAGCATCCAGAAATTGGCGGTGTGGGGCAACCACTCACCCACCATGTATGCCGACTACCGCTTTGCCACGATTGATGGCGCGTCGGTCAAGGACATGATCAACGACCAAGTGTGGAACGCCGACACCTTTTTGCCCACCGTGGGCAAGCGTGGTGCGGCCATCATCGCGGCGCGAGGTGTGTCATCAGCGGCGTCCGCCGCCAACGCGGCCATCGACCACATGCGCGATTGGGCCCTGGGCACCAACGGCGGCTGGGTGACCATGGGCGCGCCCAGCAACGGTGAATACGGCATCCCTAAAGATGTGATGTTTGGCTACCCGGTCACCTGCGAAGGTGGCGAATACACACTGGTTGCAGGCCTGCCGATTGACGCCTTCAGCCAGGAATGCATCAACAAGACCCTGGCCGAGCTGCAGGGTGAGCAAGACGGCGTCAAGCACCTGCTGTGACCACAAAACGCTGACCCGCGAGGGTTGCGCTCACAAGGGCTGTACGGCAAATTGCTGGCAGCCCTTTTTTCATGCTGCCAGTTTGCCGCGCCACCCTAAGGACCTCGCCATGCCACACACCACCCTGCCCCGCGACGCCTTGTTTGAAGACGGTGATACCGCCGCCGACCTGCCGGTGTGTGACCATTACTGCGGCATCGAATTGCGCATGCGCAAGGCGTTGGATTTGCAGGCCGAGCTGGGCCCGGTGTTTGACATCACGCTGGACTGCGAAGACGGCGCGCCCATCGGCGCCGAGGCCGAACACGCGGTGATGGTGGCCGAGCTGGCGCTGTCCAATGACAACCGCTTTGGCCGCGTGGGCGCGCGGGTGCATCCGGTTGGCCATCCGGCCTTCATGCAAGACGTGGACACGCTGGTGGGCCGTGCCGGTGACGCTCTGGCTTATTTGATGGTGCCCAAGCCGCGCCACTTGGCTGATCTGCAAAAAGCCATCGCCCACATCGAGCACAGCAGCCGCATCCACGGCAAAGGCCACGCCCTGCCGGTGCATGCCCTGGTGGAGACCCACGGCGCGCTGCGGGATGTGCAGGCGCTGGCCGCACTGCCACGCATTCAGAGCTTGTCGTTTGGCTTGATGGACTTTGTCTCGGCCCACCGTGGCGCCATCCCCCAGGCTGGCATGAGCGCCAAAGGCCAGTTTGAACACCCGCTGGTGGTGCGCGCCAAACTCGAGATTGCAGCGGCTTGCCACGCGGCGGCCAAGGTGCCGTCACATTGCGTGGTGACCGAGTTCAAGGATGTCAAAGCCATCGGCGCCGCCGCCCACCGCGCTGCCCACCAGTTTGGCTACACCCGCATGTGGAGCATCCACCCGGCCCAGGTGCGCCCCATCATCGAGGCGTTTTCACCCAGCATTGCCGAGGTGGACGACGCCATCGAGATCATCCTGGCCGCACAAGCTGCGCATTGGGCGCCGATACGCCACCGGCAACATGGAGAAGATCGGCTGCATGACCGCGCCAGCTACCGCTACTTTTGGCAGGTGATCGAGCGCGCCAGGCGCACCGGCCAGCCGCTGCCGGCTGAAGTGGCGCAGGCTTTTTTTGGACCAGCGGCGGGCGGCCCGGTGCAGCCGGATGCAGCCACAAAACTAGGCACCAAATTGGCAAGTTGACTGGGTGCGGGGCGGGCGTGGGCGCGGGTGCAGCGGCTGGCTCGGCAGTGCAGTACGGTGGTTGTCACTGTACGCCCAACGTACTAACATCAACCAGCCATTGAGGACGTTGCCATGACAACCGCCACCCGCTCTGCCCGACTTGGACTGCGTGCCACGCCCCAGCAAGAGGCTGTGTTGCGCCGGGCTGCAAAAGTCGCGAACAAGTCCATGACAGACTTCATCCTCGACAGTGCCTACCAGGCAGCTGAGCAAACCTTGCTGGACCAGCGGCTGTTTCTGGTGACAGGCAGTCAATCGCAGGCCCTGCTGTCATTGCTGGACAGACCGGCGCAGGACAACTCGGGCTTGAAGGACTTGTTTTCTCGGCGCGCGCCGTGGGCTGAAAGCCGGTAAGTGGGCGCTCCAAGCGCGCCACAGCCGCTGAGCGCCGCGCACCCGCTGGACGCTTTTGATTGCGGCAACCCGGCTCTGAATGCGTGGTTGATCCGGCATGCAAGACAGGCCCATGCCAGCGGCTCGGCCAGAACCTATGTGGTGGTTGATGACCAGCGCGTCGCTGGCTACTTCAGCCTGGCCGTGGGGCAGATTGACAGCCTGGACGGACCGGGGCGCGCGCGCAAAGGCATGGGCAACGACCCAATCCCGGTGGTCATCCTGGCACGGCTTGCGGTGGCGACGATCGACCAAGGCCGAGGCCTTGGCGTTGGCTTGCTTCAGGACGCGATACGCCGCACGCTGGCCGTTGCAGATCAGGCTGGCGTCCGTGCATTGCTGACCCATCCGATCAACGACGCCGCAGCGCGCTTCTACTTGCGCTTCGGTTTCGAGGTCTCTCCGGCACGCGAGCAGCAATTGATCTTGCTGCTCAAAGATGCGCGCCACTTGCTCGCGCCGGCATCCACCAATATGGGCACGGTCAAGTTGGGCAGACTGAACCCGAAGGCCAGCAAACATAAAGGTCAGGGTGGTTGACGCAAGCGTCTCGACGTTCAACGCCGGTATCTCAATTGAGCCCTTGCCGACCCCGTCATGTTGTGCTGAACAAGGCGTCTCTGAAGTCAACGGCAATTCAATCTCATGCGCTTCAATTGCGCCATGCAGGCGGACGGCGGCGAATTCACGGTCCATGACCAAGATCAAAGGTGGCAATTGTTGAATCTGCTGATAGGTGGGAACTTGTGGCGACCAAATGGGCGGGCATTTGGTCGCGGTGCCGGAATGTGGCAGCGATTCGGCACATTCGCTACCTTCCGAATGCCGAAGGGTATGCGACCCTCGCCAGCCAGGTAAGCGGCACGTCTTGAAACGCTTCGGAACCGCTGAGTGCCCAATTCGGCAAGTAAAGGGAAACAAGAAAACCCGCAGGACACATAGGACACACAGGACAAAGGAAACGCCACCCTTTGCTCTGTCAGTGCGCTGCCTCTTGAAACGCCTGGCCCAGCATCTTTGCCACCAAACGCAATCGCTTGTCGCGAGTCCAGATTTTGGCCCCCTGGGTCAGCGCCGCCGCAGCCAGCAAATGCACATCAACACAGCCAACGCCCGTGCCATGCAGGGCGTAGCGCTCGATGAACTGAAGCACCTCGTCGCCATTGGCCACCGTTGCTACCGGCAGATCTTGCAGCAGGCCCAGAACAGACTCGCGGTCGCACAAACTTCCGCAGGCAATCTCGCCAACCACAAACGGATGCATCACGACGTTTGATTGCTGCAGCAGATCAATGAGTTGCAGGTCGCCACCGCCAGGTGATCAATCCGCACGGACGTGTCGACCAGAATCACGCTGGGCTGCCCTGGCATCTGCGCGGCGCGGACTCCAAATCGGGTTGTGTATCGCCCAGAAGGGCGAGGCGTTTCGCGCTTTCGCGTGCGATCAGCGCCTTCAAACCCTCGCTCACCAAGGCAGCCAAGTCGATTGCGCGGGCCAACTGGGTGGCCTTTGCAAGCAACCCGTCATCGATAGTGATCGTCGTGCGCATGGTCTTACCATCTGTGGGTTGACATCAAACGCAGCGTCATTTGATGACTGGTCACGTGGGAATACGAAGGTAAGCCCACCCTCACCGCTCCGCAATGTAGTGCTGCATCACCACCTTCTCGCCCGGCGCCAGCAACACCCGCACCCGCAACTCCAGCGCCTGGTCAGCCACCGTGGTGCGGGCGCGCTGGTGCAGGTAGTCTGACCAGTTGGTGATGATGAAGCGCTCCACATACCGGGTGGGGTCGTCCAGGTCGCGGTAGATGCGCCAGAAGGTGGCGCCGTCGCGTTGGCGCGGGGCCTTCAGCAAAGCCACTTCAGCCAGGAACAACTCGGACTCGGCGGGTTGGATGCGGTAGCTCATCTCCACTGCCACCGGGCCTTCTTCGGGGTCGGGTGGGTCGGTGACCAGCAGGTCTTTGAACGGCGCTTGGGTCACCTCATGCGCGTCGCCCATGCGCAGCGGGAAGCGCCGGGCCAGCAGCAGGTTGCCCAGCATCAGCGCGGCCGCCGCACCCAGCGCGCCCTGCAGCCCGGCCAGGCCGGCCACAGCACCCCACAGCGCCGAGCCCAGTGCAAACGGGCCCAGGGCCGACAACACATGCATGGCCGTGGCGCGTGAGCGCACCCACGGCGGTGCGCTGGTCTGGGTGGCGGTGTTGAAGGTGTTCATCACCGCCATCCAGGCCGCACCACCGGCCACTAGCGCCAGGTAAACCGGCCAGGCCCAGCGCGACAGCGCGGCCACCACCATCACCGCCGCAAACACCCAGCAGCAGACGGTGATCAGCCGCTCCAGCCCCAGGCGCTGGCGCAGCGGGCCGATCATCAAACCCGCGCCCACCGCGCCGGTGCCCAGGCAGGCCATCAAAAAGCCAAAGCCTTCAGCGCCCAGGCCCAGGCGCTGCTGGCCGATGACCGGCAGCAGCGCCCAAAGGGCCGAGCCGGCCGCGCTGTAAGCCGCCGTGCGCACCAGTTGCGCCAGGATCATGTGCGAATGCCAGGCGTAGCGCAGGCCGGCCAGCGTGCCGCCCCACAGCCGCTCGGGTGGCAGGCGGCTGGGCGGGTGCGGCTTGGGCGGGTGGTGGTGGATGACCCAGGCCATCACCAGCGTGCCGGCCACGGCCAGCACAAACACGGTGCCACCACCGGCTTGCTTGCCGCCAGGTCCGCCCACAAACGCGCTGGCCAGGCCATACACCAGGCCGGCCAGCGCCGGGCCGATGGCGCGTGCGCCGTTGTAGGCAATGCTCATGGCCACGATGGCTTGTGGCAGCGCGTTGCGCGGCATCACCTCGCCCACAGCCGAGTTCCAGGCCGGTGTCAGCATGGCGGTGCAACAGCCGGCGATGAAGGTGAAGACCAGCAGCGTGGCCGGCCCGGCCCAACCGGCCAGCATCAACACCGCCAGCACCACCACCACCACCGCCTGCAGCAGCAGCGCGGCCACGATCAGGCGGCGGCGGTCGGTGGTGTCGGCCAGCACACCGGCCGGCAGCGCCAGCACAAACATCGGCAAGAAGACAGCGGTTTGCACCAGCGCGGCCAAAAACGACGAGCCGGTCAGCTCCACCATCAACCAGGCCGCTGCCATGGCCTGCATGGCGTTGGCCACAAAGTACAACACGCTGGCCAGCCAGATCAGGCGGAAACCCCGGTGTTGCAGGGTGCTGCGCAGCGAGGGGTGCAGCACCGGGGTGGTGGCCTGCGCCGTGCCAGGCGGCGGGGTGGGTGTGGGCTGCGGGTCAGCCGGTGGGCGGGTCATGGGGGTTGGATTGTGGCGGGGAACCCCATCCGCCAACCGGGGCGCTGGCAGCGCTTGTGCAACTCGGGATTGCGCCCGCTGCGGCTGGCTGCCAGCATGGGCATCCGCCGTGCGTGGATCACGCACCGCAGCACGTGATGCAGCACGCACAACAGCACGCAACACCCGCGCCACCACCCCGCCAAGGACACCCGGCCATGGGCTTTTTGCCGCAGTTCAAGAACGACCTGTTCATCAGCTACCGCCGGGTGTCAAACGAGTCGCAAGACCGCTGGGTGGACAGCTTTTGCAACAACATGCGCGCTGAGCTGCGCGACCGGGTGGGCGAGGTGGCCATTTGGCGTGACACCGGTGCGCTGCATGCCGGCGACACCTGGCGGCCCGAGATTGCGGAAGCGGTGGAATCGACCGGCATCTTCATGGCGCTGATCTCGCGCACCTACTTTGACAGTGATGAATGCCGCAAAGAGCTGGACCGGTTTTTGGGCCGCTTGAAAAGCCCTGAGGGCGCCGGTGGCCGCAAGCTGATGCCGATTTTCAAACACCCCAGCCGCAGCCAGGACGACATGCCGGCCGAGCTGCGCGAGATTGGCCACCATGAGTTTTTCATCCAAGAGCCACAAGGCTGGCGTGAGCTGGACCCCAAGCGCGACGCCGATGATTATTGGGAGCGCATGAGCCGCATGGTGCAAGACCTGACCGTGGCGCTAGAAGACCTGCAAGGCCAGCAAAAAAAGGCGGCGCTGGGCAAGGTGTTCATCGCCCGGGTGGGGCCAGAGCTGCTGCAAGCGCGTGAGCGCCTGCGCAGTGACCTGCGCCAACGTGGGTTTTTGGTGGTGCCCGAAAACGAATACCTGTGGAACGCCGATGACCACCGCCAGCGCATCAGCAACGACCTGTCTGACGCGCTGCTGTGCATCCACCTGGTGTCGCGCGCTGCGTCGGTTGAGCCGCTAACCCCCGCGCGTGACCGGCTGCAGTTGCAACTGGCGCATGCCGAGATGGCGCTGCGCAACAAGCCCGCGCCACTGGTCTGGATCCAGCCCGCCGCAGCCACCGCCAGCAGCCAGCAGCCGCTGATCGACTACATCACCCAGACCCTGGCCGACGAAGGGGTGGACTACCTGCAAGGCAGCCTGGAGGAGCTGAAAACCCAACTGCTGGAGATGCTGCCCAAGCCCGCACCGCAAGCCGCCGCCAAACCGCGTGAGGTGGCCGTGCTGGTGGACGAAGCCGATGTGGCTGACTTAAGCCCACTCAAAGCCCTGCTGGCCGACACCCTGGGCGCTGAGCCGCGGCCCATCAAATTTGCCGGCAGCACGCCCAAGGATGTGGACCGGCTGCAGCGCACCCTGGCGGCCTGCCAGCAGGTGGTGATTTTTTGGTCACGCCAGTCTGAGGACTGGGTGTTTGACCTGCTGGACCTGCCCGCCCTGGCCGGCCGGCTGGGCGAGGCCCAAGTCTGCGTTTACGCCACCGGTGCAGCCAGCGATGAAAAAGCCGGCTTCACCACCCGCAAGGCCAGTGTGGTGCAGGCGGTGGTGACGCACAACGGGCCGGCCTTGCGCGCTTTTTTCAACGGCTTGCCGGTGGCTTGAATGATGGGTGCAAGCGCAGAAGCGCCGGCATTGGGTCTGGCATCGGATCTGGCATTGCCCGGCCTGATCGCGGCCAACCCCTTCCCCGGCTTGCGGCCGTTCAAGCCGACCGAGGCCGACCGCTTTTTTGGCCGCCAGCAGCAAATTGACGCGCTGGTGGCGCGGCTGGACCAGGTGCCGCTGGTGGCGGTGTCGGGGGCGTCGGGCTGCGGCAAATCGTCGCTGGTCTTGGCCGGCTTGCTCAACACGCTGGCCAGCCAGCAGGCGGCCGGTGGTGCGGCCGGTGGTGCAGCCTGGCGCACGGTGGTGCTGCGGCCCGGCCACCGGCCGATGGCCAACTTGGCGGCGGCGTTGGCGCTGGGTTTGGGGCTGCCGCAAGCCGCAAACGCTACGGCCACCGGTGCAGCAGACACCCATCACGCCCTGGCCGGCGTGGACAGCAACAACCTGGACAACGACGGCCTGACGCCTCTGGCCCGCCGCACCGCATCTCTGCACGGCCAGTTGCGCCTGGGCGGCCTGGCACTGGTGGAGGTGGTGCGGCTGGCCCGCCTGCCTACCGGCGTGCGGGTGCTGGTGGTGGTGGACCAGTTTGAGGAAATCTTCCGCTTCAAGCGCCTGGCCGATGCGGACGAGGCCAGCGCGTTTGTCAAGCTGCTGCTGCAGGCGGCGGCCGACCCGGCGTCTCCGGTGCGGGTGGTGCTCACGCTGCGCTCAGACACGCTGGGCGGCTGTGCTGATTTTCCTGACTTGCCCGAGGCGGTGAGCGCCGGCAGCTATCTGGTGCCCCGCCTCACCCGCAACCAGCGCAAAGAGGCCATCCAGCGCCCGGTGGACCTGCGCGGCGCCCGCATCGCACCGCGCCTGGTGCAGCGCCTGCTCAGTGATGTCAGTGCTGATTTTGATGACCTGCCGGTGCTGCAGCACGCGCTGTCACGCACCTGGCAGCGCTGGGCCGAGGCCTGCAGCCAGGCGGGTACAGCGCTCCGTGCCATCGACCTGGAAGACTATGAAGCCACCGGCGGCGCGGCCAACGCGCTGTCGCAACATGCCGACGAGGCCAGCAGCGCACTGGGTCCGCTGGGCGAAGCTGGCGGCATGGTCGAACGGGTGTTCCGCGCCCTCACCGAGCGGGTGACCGAAGGCACTGAAGTGCGGCGGCCCATCGAGTTCAACCAGCTGTGCCTGGTCTGCGGTGCCGTGGCGGGTGTGGACGGTGACCCGGTGCGTGCCCAAGTCACCCAGGTGGTGGAGCGTTTCCGCCGCGCCGACACTGCTTTTTTGGTGCCCGGCACTGAGGTGGCACTGGCCAGCACTCCGGTCATCGACATCTCACACGAGAGCCTGATCCGCCAATGGCAGCGCCTGCGGGGCTGGGTGCTGGCCGAGGCCGAGGCCGAGGCCGAGCTCAAACGCCTGGTGGACGACGCTCAAGCCCAGGCCAGTGATGGGGGCGAGCTGTGGCGTGGCCGCAGCCTGGACCGCGCACGCGATTGGCAGCAGCGCAACCGCCCTAACGCCGCCTGGGTGCGGCTGTGTACCGGTGGCACCGCCGAGCAAGCCACCCAGCGCTTTGCCGCCGTGCAGGGTTTTTTAGAAAAAAGCAGCCAGGCCCAAACGCGGGAACAAGCCCGCAGCCGCTGGCAACGGCGTGGCCTGGGCGCGCTGGCCGGGCTGGTGCTGGTGGTGTCGGTGGCCGCAGCCATTGGCGGGCTGGCCTTGCAGCGCCAGGCCTTGTCGCGTGAGCTGGCGGCACGCGCCATTCTGGAGTTGGCCCAAGACCCGGCGCGCAGTGCCCGCCTGGCGCTGCTGGCGCTGGAGCAGGACCGCGACAACCCGCGCGGTGAATTTGCCCTGCGCCAGGCCATGGCCACGCTGGAAGTGGCGCAGGCCGAGCAGATCATCGCGCTGGACGAGCCGATCACCGAGGCCCGCTACACACCCGACAAAAAACAGCTCATCGTGGCTGGTGGCAACACCGTGTGGCTGCTGGACGCCAGCACCCTGGCCATCCAGACCACCCTGCCCACGCCCGGCCCGGTGTGGCGGGCCTGGCGGGTGGGCCAGCAGGTGATCAGCGTGGGCAGTGATGGCCGGGTGTACCTGCTGGCGCTGGATGGCACGCTGGCGGCTGACCTGTCGTGCAAAGACAAAACCGACGCTGCCCTGAGCGCCACCTACAGCGCCGCCCAACCCGCCAAGGCCGCACAGACCGCACAAGCAGCCCAGGCTGCACGCCCAGCCCAAGCTGCACGCCCGGCCCAGTTGGCCATTGGCTGCAACAGCGGTGAGCTGACGCTGTGGGACTTGAGCGGCAGCGGCATCCTGGCCCGCCACACCCTGCTGACCGGTGGGGCCGGTGGTGCCAGCGGTGAAGGCCAGGCCTACGTGTCGGCGCTGGGCTTCTCGGCCGATGGCCAGTGGCTGGCCTCGGGGGATGGCGACGGCAACGGCCAGGTCTGGAAGCGTGGGCTGGACGGCAAGCCGTGGATTGGTGCGCCCCGGCCCGGCGCCAAATCACCGGTGCGGCACGACGGTGCGGTGCGCGACATCAGCTTCAACCCCAACGACCCCAGCCTGCTGGCCAGTGCATCAGACGACCGCAGCGCCCGGGTTTGGACGCTGGACCTGGCCGGCGGCAAAGTGATCCCGGCCAACGAGGGCAAGCATGTGGACATCCGCCTGCCGCATGAGCGCAGCGTGCTGGTGGCCCGTTTTGTAGACCGTGTCGACGACCCAAACCGGCTGATGACCGTGTCCGACAAACGGGTGCTGTTCTGGAGCGACGCGGCCACCCACGACGAGCGCCGCCACGATGACCGGGTGACCGAGGCCAGCGTGTCAGCCGACGGTGAATACCTGGTCTCGGCCAGCCAGGACGGCACGGCGCGGGTCTGGTCGTCGCGCACCACCGTGCCGGTGGCGGTGCTGCGTGGCCACCGCAACGAG
>JAYVLI010000016.1:0-9095 GCA_043759535.1 Betaproteobacteria bacterium
TCTCGGGCAAAGGGGCGTGCGGGCAGGCTGGGGCGCGCCTGTGGGGCGCTGAGAAGCGCAGCCCGCATGGCCGCGCGCGCAGCGCGCATCGTCAACATATTTCGGCGTCACTGTTTGAACGCAGCGCCCGCAGGGCGCGATAGCCGAGTTTGACGCCGGGCCATGCGGGTGAGCATCGCAAGGCAGTCGGCGCAGCCGACCGCTCCACTGAAGCGCACCGGCCTGCCCGCACGCGCCTTTGCCGCCGCCAGCACACCGCATGCAAAGCAGACTGCGAACGTCAGCTCAGAGCCCTCAACCGACGCTCAACAAGCGCTGATCCGCACACCCCGTCA
Source organism: Betaproteobacteria bacterium (assembly GCA_043759535.1). GTDB lineage: Bacteria > Pseudomonadota > Gammaproteobacteria > Burkholderiales > Burkholderiaceae_C > Pseudaquabacterium. The sequence continues at coordinate 336 of JAYVLI010000016.1, forward strand.
AGTCGAACGTGGTAAGTGCAACACCCCATCTGCCACCAGTTGGGCAATTTGTGCGGCGTCGTAGCCCAGTTCGGCCAGTACCGCGCTGCCGTGCTCACCCAGATGGGCGGCGGAGCCTGCGGGTGGCAAGGCCACGCCGTCAAAACGCGCAGCAGGGCGGGCCAGCCGCACCGGGCCGATGTCGCCATGCGCGATCTGCACCAGCGCCTGGTTGTGGACCACCTGCGGATCAGTGACAACAGCGCTGCGCTCATTGACACGGCCCAGCGGTGCGCCATTGGTGCGGAAGTTGGTTTGCACGGTGGCAGTGCTGAAGCTGGCCATCAGCGGCTCTAGCAGCGCGCGCAACTCAAGCGCGTGGCGGTTGCGGCCGCGTTGGGTGTTGAAGCGGGGATCCTTGGCCAATTCGGGCGCGCCCAGGGCACGGCACTGGCCTTCAAATTCAGTGGCCTGGGGTGCCATGGTGGCCACAAAACCGTCGGCTGTTTTCCACGGCTTCTGGGTGGCGCCCAGTTCAGGGAAGGGCGCCGGCGCGTCGTCCACAAACACATGGTTGTACATCGCATCGGGCCACTGAAAGGCCAGCGCGGCGTCCAGCATGGACACGTCCACCCGGCGGCCTTTGCCGTCGCGCTCACGGGCATACAACGCTGTGCTCACTGCCTGGGCGGCGGTGATGGCGGTGAGTTTGTCCACCAGCAGCGTGGCCACCAGGCCAGGGTTGCCGGTGAGATGGTCACGGTGGGATGCAGCCACACCGGCCACCGCCTGGATCACCGCGTCATAACAGCGGTCGCCAGCGGCCGGCCCGGTGTCGCCGTAGCCGTTGATGCTGAGGCGGATCAGGCGTGGATTGAGCGCGGCCAGCGTGGCGTCGCCCAGGTTCAGCCTGTCCATCACGCCGGGGCGAAAGTTGTTGACCACCACATCGGCGCGCCGCACCAACGCATGCAGGATGGTGGTGGCAGCCGGGGTTTTCATGTCCAGCGCGATCGAGCGCTTGCCCCGGTTCACGGCGATGTACATGGCCGCCAAGTCACCTTTTGCCGGGCCGATCAGACGGCAGGTGTCGCCTTCACGCGATTCCACCTTGATCACTGCCGCGCCTTGATCCGCCAGCAGTGCCACTGCCATGGGGCCGGAGATGACGGTGGATAAATCGAGAATCTGCAGGCCGTGTAGCGGTGGTGTGGTGTTGGGCATGTGGTGTGCGGGGTGACTGAAAACGAGCTGGAATTGAAAACGGGCCCGTCAACGGGCCCGTGGTGCTGTGGTCAGGTGCTTGCTTTAACGGCCATAGATCTTGCCGAAACGCACAAAGGTTTTGCCATCGAACTTGGCCAGTTGCTCTCGCTCAATCGGGTAGAAATCATCGGCCGAAGTCTTGACGTTGACACCTGGCAGCAGCATGGGCAACACGATGTCCAGGCTGGCGGCTTGCTTCATGATGTTGTCGCGGGTCAGGTTGTCGCCGCACTGCTTGAGCATGGCCACCAAGGTTTGCGCCACGCTGTAGCCGTACACCCCGTTGGCATCACCCAAATTCACGGTGGGGTTGTATTTTTTCATGAACTCGGTCCAGTCCTTCTTGGCCGGGTCGTTGTCCCACTGCGGGTCAGTCGGGTCTTTGGCGTAGGCCGAAGTGATCACGCCAATGCCATTTTCAAGGCCGGCCGGTGCCATCACCGAGCTGACCGATGCCGACACGTTGTTCAAAAAGTGCAGTGGCTTCCAGCCGATTTCCGCGTTTTTCTTGATGATCATGGCCGCAAACTTGGGCGTGCTGATGTTGAAAAACGCATCGGCGCCGCTGGCTTTGAGCGTCAGCAGTTGGCTGTCCACTGTGGGGTCAGTGACCTCGTAGGTGAGCTTGCTGACGATCATGGCTTTGCCCTTCTCACCAAGCCCGTCTTCAAAGCCCTTCAGGTAGTCTTTGCCGTAGTCATCGTTTTGGTAAAGGATGGCGATCTTGGCGTTGGGTTTGTTCTCCAACACATAAGCCGCGTAAATTTTGCCCTCAGCCTGGTAGGTGGGCTGCCAGCCGATGGTCCACGGAAAGTTTTTCGGGTCGCCCCACTTGGTGGCGCCAGTGGCCACAAACAACTGCGGCATTTTTTTGCCGTTCATGTATTTGTGGATGGCCGAATTGGATGGTGTGCCCAGCGGGTTAAACACCGCCAGCACTTCCTCTTCTTCCACCAGTTTGCGCGCTTGCTCCACCGTCTTGGCGGGGTTGTAGGCATCGTCCAGCGTGATCAGCTTGATCTTGCGGCCGTTGACGCCGCCTTCCGCGTTGATCTTGTCGATGTAGCCCGAGATCGTTTTGCCGATGGCGCCATACGCCGACGCCGGGCCGGAGTAAGGGCCGATGTGGCCAATCTTGATCTCCTTGTCGTCAGCGCCGGTGTCGTACTTTTTCTGAGCCCAGGCTGGCATGGACAAGGCGGCTAGCGCAGTGGCTGCTACGGTGAGGGCAGCCAGTTGGCCCGCAAATTTGCGACGGTTTTGCATCATGGTCAGGCGTCTCCAACGACGGGTTGTACACAGAGGGAATGGCAAACAATCAGGGTGCAGGCTGTGGGCCTGCACCCTGTCAACGTGCAATCCTGCGGTGCAGGTGTCAGGGTCAACCCCCGGCTGATGCGGGTGTCGGGCGCAGCCGGCCCCAAATGGTCTTGAGCAAGCCCATCACGCCAGACGGCATCAGGTACATCAGGCCGATCAGCACCACCCCGTAGATGGCCCAGGGCGCAGACTTGGAGATTTCCTCGGCCACGTTGGGCACAAACTGGATGAAGATGGCGCCAAAAATAGCTCCGGGGATGGACGCCAGACCACCCACCACCACACCCACCAGGAAGGTGATGGACAAAAACACGCTGAAGCTGTCTGGCGACACAAAAGCCACGCAGATGGCCCCCAACGCACCGGCCACACCGGTGTAAGCAGCCGACACCCCAAACGCCATTGACTTGAAGAAGGGCAGGTTGATGCCCATGGCGGTGGCGGCGATGGGGTGGTCACGGATGGCGATCAAGGCCCGGCCGATTCGACCACGCAGCAGGTTCCAGGCCAGCAAAAACATCAGTGCGGCCACGATCAGGGTGAAGATGTAGAGCCAGCGGTCAGCGCTGAAGGGCTGGTCAAGAAAGCGGAAGGTGAATGGCGGCTCAGGTTTTGTCAGCACGATGCCCTGCACACCGCCGGTGTACTGCTCAATCTTTTTGTACTTGAGCAGTTGCGGTATGGCCAGTGCAAAGGCGTAGGTGGCCAGCGCCAGGTAGTGGCCGCTCAAGCGCAGCGCCGGGAATCCCATCAACCAGCCCACCGCAAAGCAGGTGATTGCCGCAAACGGCAGCGTGCCCCAGTAAGGCATGCCCACCCGGTCCATCAACACGGCGGCGGTGTAGGCGCCCACCGCAAAAAAAGCGCCGTGGCCCAATGAGATCTGGCCGTTGAAGCCCGTCAGCATGTTCAAGCCCAGCACCGCGATGGCGTAGACCAGCACCAGGTTGAACTGGAACACCCGGTAATTCTTGAACAGAAAAGGCAAGACCAGCAGCCCGACGATCAGCAGCGCGGTGAGCAGCCATTTGGTGGATTTGTTCATGGGAATCGGCTCTGTTGGGCGTCAGACGCGGGTGACGACATGCTTGCCAAACAGGCCGTTGGGCATCAGCGTCAAGGTGCCGACGATCAACACCAGCGCCACGCTGAGCTTCAACTCGGTGCCGATGACATAAGCGCCCAGCAGGTTCTCCATCACCCCCACGATGAAGCCACCCAGCACCGCACCAGCCGGGTTGTCCACCCCGCCCAGCAGTGCAGCGGCAAAGCCGTACAACAAGATGCCGCCCATCATGTTGGGGTCCAAAAACACCACCGGCGCCACCATCATGCCGGCCACTGCCCCGATGGCTGCGGCCAGGCCCCAGCCGATGGCCAGCATCCAGCTCACGCGGATGCCCACAAGCCGTGCCGATTCAGGGTTTTGCGCCGCCGCCCGCATGGCCAAGCCCACCGGGGTGAACTTGAAAAAGGCAAACAGGGTGAGCAGCACACACAACATCACCAGCGCCGAGCCGATTTCATGGGCCGAGAACCACGAGGTGGCCAGCATGCCTTTTTGCGCAAATGGGCTGGGGAAGGATTTGATGGTGTGGTCAAACACCCAACCCGCCACCGAGTTGAAGATCACCAGCAAGCCGATGAACACAATCACGTTGGTGAGCACGGGTGCTTTTTCAACCGGCCGCAAGATGACACGTTGCACCAACATGCCCAGCGCAAAACTGGCCGCCACGGTGACAAAAAACGCGGCCCAGTAAGGCCAGCCTTGTTGGATGAGCGACCAGGCAATGAAGGTGGAAAAGGTGGCCAGCTCACCCTGGGCAAAGTTGATGTGGTGGGTGGCCTGGTAAATCATCACCAAGGCCAGCGCAATGCTGCCGTAAATGATGCCGTTGGCCAGGCCTGAAAAAATCTGGTGCAGAAAAGCGTCCATGGGTGCGGGGGCTCCGGGTGTCTGAGGCGCAAGTGCTCAATAGCCGAGGTAGGCGCGGCGCACCGACTCGTCTCGCTTGATCACGTCAGCCGGGCCTGACAAGGCCACGGTGCCGGTTTCCAGCAAATAGGCGTGGTGGGCCAGGTCCAGCGCCAGGCTGGCGTTTTGCTCGACCACCAGCATGCTGACGCCGTCCTCTGCGTTGATGCGCTTCATGATGCGGAAGATCTCGGCCACGATCAGCGGTGCCAGGCCAAACGACGGTTCATCCAGCAGCAGCAATTTGGGCCGCAACATCAAGGCCCGGCTGATGGCCAGCATCTGCTGCTCACCACCCGACAGGGTGCCGGCCTGCTGTTGGCTGCGCTCGGCCAAGCGTGGGAAACGTTGGTAGGCCTTGTCGATGTCGCGTCCCACATCCGTTTTGTTGCCCCGCACATAAGCGCCGAGTTTGAGGTTGTCTTCGACCGACAGTGCGGTGAAGGTGCCACGCCCATCGGGCACATGGGCCACACCCAGGCGCACCACGTTCTCGGTGGATTGGCCAACCAGTTGCACCTCACTGCTGCCGCCGTTGAAGGACACGCTGCCCGTGGTGCGCACCATCTGGCAAATGGCGCGCAGGGTGGTGGTCTTGCCGGCGCCGTTGGCACCCAGGATCGCGGTGATCTGGCCCGGTTCGAGTGAAAAGTCGATGTCGAACAAAGCCTGGGTGGCGCCGTAAAACGCACTCAGCTTGCGTGCTTCCAGCAGCTTAGCCATTGGCGGCCTCCTTGGCGGGTGCGCCCAGATAGGCCTCGATCACATCCGCATTGACCTGGATGTCAGCCGGACTGCCTTCGGCGATTTTTTTGCCAAAGTTCAGGGCGATGATGTGGTCGGACACACTCATCACCAAACTCATGTGGTGTTCTACCAGCAGCACCGTGATACCCAAGCGGTCGCGCACATCTTTGATCAGGCGGCCCAACTCGGCCAGTTCTTCATGGTTGAGGCCGGCGGCGGGTTCGTCCAGCAGCAGCAGCTTGGGGTCAGCGGCCAGGGCACGGCCCATTTCCACCCGCTTTTGGGTGCCAAACGGCAGGCTGCCGGCGGGCCGGTCCGCAAACGGGGTCAGCTCCAGATAGTCCATGATCTGGTCGGCCCGATCGCGCAGCTTGCGCTCTTCGGCGCTGACACTGGGCAGGCGCAGCGCGCTGGCCACAAAGCCCGATGCCGAGCGTGAATGGGCGCCGATCATCACGTTGTCGCGCACCGGCAAGGTGCGAAACATGGCCAGGTTTTGGAAGGTGCGGCCCATGCCCAGTTGGGCGATCTGGTGGGTGGGCACATTGGTGATGGACCGGCCCTCAAACTGGATGTCACCAGCCTGGTAGTTGTAGAGCCTGGACAGGCAGTTGAACAAGGTGGTCTTGCCGGCGCCGTTGGGCCCGATCAGACCGCAGACCTGGCCTTGCGCCACGTCGAAACTCACGCCGTCCAGCGCCACGATACCGCCGAAGCGGACCGTGACACCACGGACACTGAGCAGGGGGCTTGCGGTGTCTCCCATCGTTGTTCCGTGAGGCTCCTGTGTGCTGCAATGGCTGGCGTCGGGCGGGCCCCAACGCGGTGGCAATTTATAGGTGCCGAGGGTGTTTCAAGCTACGGGTGCTTGCCCTGACACAGTTGCGACAGGCGTGTCGGCAGGCGTCAAGCAGGCCATGCTGTGTGCGAGGATATTGGTGTGAAATCGCCGTTTTTGGGCCGCGCGTCTGGCCAATCCGCAAGCCGCTGCAAAGCCTGTCCATCCCCGTTTTGAGGAGACTGCATGTCCAACATGTATGACCAAGACTTGGCCCGCAATGCGGCTAATTTTGTAGCGCTGTCGCCAGTCAGTTTTGTCGAGCGCAGCGCTGAGATTTACGCCGATCTGCCGGCCGTGGTGCATGGTGCGCGGCGCTACACCTGGGCCCAGCTGCGGGACCGATCCGCCCGCCTGGCCGCTGCCCTGCAGGCCCTGGGTGTGGGGCGTGCTTGCACCGTGAGCGTGATGCTGCCCAACACCCCTGAGATGATTGAGGCGCACTACGCCGTGCCGGCTTTGAATGCCGTGCTCAACACCCTCAACACCCGGTTGGACGCGCCGCTGCTGGCCTGGCAGATGCACCACTGCGAAGCCACCGTGCTGATCACTGACCGCGAATATGCACCGCTGATCGCGCCGGCCTTGACAGCTCTGCGCGAGCAGCATGGCCGTGAGTTGATCGTGATCGATGTGAGTGACAGCGAATACCTGGGTGCCGGTGCGTTGCTGGGTGCGCACCAGTACGAAACCCTGCTGGCCGCACACGCCCCGTTGGCCAACCTGGGCGGCCCGGCTGACGAGTGGGACGCGATTGCCGTGAGTTACACCTCAGGTACCACCGGTGACCCCAAAGGCGTGGTCACCCATCACCGCGGCGCCTACTTGAATGCGGTCTGCAACGCGGCCACCTGGACCATGCCCAACTTCCCCACCTACTTGTGGACATTGCCGATGTTCCACTGCAACGGTTGGTGTTTTCCGTGGACGGTGGCCATGCTGGGCGGCACCCATGTCTGCCTGCGCCGGGTGGACGCCAAGGCCATCCTGGACGCGATGCGTGAGCACGCGGTAGACCACTACTGCGCGGCACCCATCGTCCACAGCCTGATCTACAACGCGGCAGATGCTTTGCGCGCTGGCATCACGCAGCAGGTGCGCGGCATGGTGGCGGGTGCAGCGCCGCCAGCGGCCATGATTGAGGGCATGGCCAAAATCGGGTTCGAGGTCACCCATGTCTACGGCCTGACCGAGGTGTATGGCCCGGCATCGGTGGCGGTCAAGCGCAGCAGTTGGGCGGGCGAAACGCTGTCAGAGCAGACCCGCCTGAACGGCCGCCAGGGCGTGCGCTACCCGCTGCAAGAGGGCATGGCAGTGCGCCACCCCGAGACCCTGGCCGAGCTGCCGGCTGACGGTCAAACAATGGGCGAAATCATGTTCCGCGGCAACATCGTGATGAAGGGTTACCTCAAGAACCCGACGGCCACGGCCAAGGCGTTTGAGGGCGGCTGGTTCCACACCGGTGACCTGGCCGTGACCGAACCCGACCGCTACGTCAAGATCAAGGACCGCAGCAAGGACGTGATCATCTCGGGCGGTGAAAACATCAGCTCGATTGAGGTGGAGGATGCGCTGTACCGCCACCCCGCCGTCACCGCCTGCGCGGTGGTGGCCAAGCCCGATGCCAAATGGGGCGAGACCCCGCTGGCCTATGTTGAATTGAAGCCAGGCGCCAGCGTCACGGCAGCCGACCTGGTGGCCCATTGCAAAACCCTGCTGGCAGGCTACAAAGTGCCCCGCGAGATCCGCTTCGAGGAGATCCCCAAGACCTCCACCGGCAAGATCCAAAAGTTCCAGTTGCGAGAGCGGGCACGCTCCAGCCATGTCATCGACTGAGCCGGAGCCCACGCCATGCTGACAACCGACGATCCACTGCTGCTGCGCCAACAGGATGCGCGTGGGGTCATCAGCCTCACGCTGAACCGGCCGCAGGCCTTCAACGCGCTGTCCGAGGCCATGCTGGACGCACTGCAACTGGAACTCGACCTGATCGCCCAAGACAGCAGCGCCCGGCTGCTGGTGATCAAGGCGGCCGGCCGCGCGTTTTGTGCCGGCCATGATTTGAAGCAGATGCGGGCCGAGCCGTCAAAAGCCTATTACGAGGCCTTGTTTGCACAGTGTGGCCGCATGATGCTGGCCATCCAGCACCTGCCGGTGCCGGTGATTGCCCAAGTGCAGGGCATTGCCACCGCAGCCGGCTGCCAACTGGTGGCCATGTGTGATCTGGCCGTGGCCGCAAGTGATGCGCGCTTTGCCGTCAGCGGTGTCAACCTGGGCCTGTTTTGTGCCACACCCAGCGTGGCGCTCAGCCGCAACCTGGGCCGCAAGGCCGCCTTTGAGATGCTGGTCACCGGTGCCTTCATCAGTGCCGACCAAGCACTGGCAAAAGGCCTGGTGAACCGGGTGGCCGCGCCCGACGCACTGGACGCTGCGGTGGCCACGCTGGTGGATGCCATCGTCAGCAAGCCCCGGGTGGCGCTGGCCATGGGCAAGGCGCTGTTCTACCGGCAATTGGAGCTTGGCATTGAAGCGGCCTACGCCGACGCGGGCCAGACCATGGCCTGCAACATGATGGATGCCAGCGCGCTGGAGGGTGTGCAGGCCTTCATCGACAAGCGCAAGCCGGATTGGG
>JAYVLI010000017.1:0-21541 GCA_043759535.1 Betaproteobacteria bacterium
TTGCCAAAACCGCACTGGTAGGCCAGGGTGGGGTGGGTCATGGTGGTCACCGGGTTGGGGGTCAAGGCTGGGCGGTGGACGGCTGCGCAGCAGCAGGCGGCCCACTGTCGCGTGCCGCCTGCAAGGCCTGGCGCAGCACATCCAGCGTGCCGATGTGGTTGGCCAGCAGCAGCACCAGGCGGGCGTTGAGGGCGTGGCTCTTGGCGCTGGTCAGACCTTGGTGGGTCTCGATCAAGGCCTCGTAAAAATCGTCGGGCGCGCTGAGGTTGGGGTGGGTGATCAGGGGCATGGTCACGCTTTGTTTTCTGTCATGCCCAGGGCACGCTGCATGGCCTGCCGCACAGCCTGGGCCGTGGGTTGGCGCCAACGGGCACAGACATGTTGGTCTGGCCGCAGCAGCACCAGGCTGCCGGGCTGCAGGCCGTAACGTTGCGCCACCAGGCCATGGGTATCGACCAGGCTGTTGGGCTGGGTTGTGGCCACTGCGTCACCAGCGGCGTACACGGTCAGCAGTTGGAGGGCTGGCAGGCCGATGGGATTGCAGCGCAGTTCGGTCATTGGCGCAGCGCTGTGGCCACCCGCCGCCAGCAGAGCGGTAAAGCAGAGGCCCATCTGGCGCAGCAGCCAGCCGGCTTGGCCGTCCAGCAACGTGACTGGTGCGTCAGCCGCCGCTGCGCCGGGCCGCATGAGGCCCGTCCATTCACCATCCGTGTCAGGCGTGTTCAAGCTGGACCTGTGCAGCGTGCAGGGCACGGACAGCCTGCCGCTGTTGACCAAGGTGCGGGCAAACGGGTGGCTTTGCGACAAGCGCAGCACCGCGTCGCGGAACAGGTGGCTGATCTCACTTTTCGGGGTGATGAAATCTGTCGCCCGGGTGGAGTTGAGCAGGTTTTCATCTGCCGCAAATTCACGCTCCGCCGCATAACTGTCCAGAAGAGCGTCCGGTGCCTGGCCTTGCAGCACGGCGGCCAGTTTCCAGCCCAGGTTCTCGGCGTCCTGCACACCGGAGTTGGCACCCCGCGCACCAAACGGCGACACACCGTGGGCAGCATCACCGGCAAACAGCACCCGGCCGTGGCGGAAGCTGGCCATGCGTTGGCAGGCAAAGGTGTAGACGCTGGCCCATTCCAGCGTGAACGGCACCACCCGGCCCAGGGCGGCCAACATCATCGCGTCCACCCGGGGGCGGATGCGCTCGGGTTGTTTCTCCAGCTCGGGGTCCGCGTCCCAGCCCAGTTGAAAGTCAATGCGCCACACGCCATCGGGCTGGCGGTGCAGCAACACACTTTGCTTGGGGTGGAAGGGTGGGTCAAACCAGAACCACCGCTCCGCCGGAAAGTCCACTTCCATCTTCACATCGGCAATGAGAAAGCGGTCACGGAACACCCGGCCGGTGCTCTCTTGCCCCAGCAGCGCCCGCAGCGCGGAGCGTGAGCCATCACAGGCCGCCACATAGCCGGCCTGCAGCGTGTAGCGGCCGTCGGGGGTGTCCACACCCAGCACAACGCCATCGGCGGTTTGGCTGATGGCCACCACGCTGTTGCACCAGCGGATCTCGAGGTTGGGCAACTCAGCCGCGCGCACCGCCAAATAGGCCTCGGCGTAGTACTGCTGCAGGTTGATGAAGGCCGGCCTGGCGTGGCCGGCCTCGGGCTGCAGGTTGAACTGGTAGAGCTGGGCATCGCGGAAAAACACCTTGCCGACGTTCCACTCCACGCCTTTGGCGCACATCGCGTCGCCCACACCCAGCCGGTCCCACACGTCCAGCGTGCGCTTGGCAAAACAGATGGCACGGGAGCCGGTGGACAGCTTGTGGTCGTTGTCCAGCAGCAGCACCCGGCAGCCACGCTGCGCCAGGTCGATGGCCAGGCTCAAGCCCACCGGGCCGGCGCCCACCACCACCACCGGGTGGTGGACCGGCACAGCGGCGTCTTGGTCGGCCGTGCGGCGGTAGGCGTAGGCATGGGCCTGGATGGTGTGGCCGCTGGCCGCGTAGCCCAGCGCAGTGGTTGCCGGCGCAGTTGCAGGGGTCATCGGGGCTGAGGCGGACAACATGGGCCTCAGCCCTCCAGCGTGGCCCACATCTGGCGGTCACGCTCGGCCGTCCACACCCGCGGGTCGGCGTATTGGGTGGCCTCGTCAAACGCGCGGGTCACGTCAAACGGCATGCAGTGGTCAAAGATCACCCACTGGCCGTATTTGGGTTTGAGCTGGGCCATGGTGTCGCGGTAGACCCGGTTTAAATCCTTGCCAGCGGCCACACCGGCTTGCACGCTGGCATACAGCTCGGACACAAAGGCCCGGGTGGATGCCAGGCCCTCGGCCACCTTGGCCTCACCCAGCAGGGCCGGGCCGCGGCCGGGCACCAGCGACAAGGGTTGCAGCGCGGCCAGCCGGTCCAATGTGGCCGGCCAGTCTTTGAAGTAGGCGTCACCGGCATAAGGCGTGGCGTCAAACTCCACCAGGTCACCCGACAGCAGCACCCGGTCTTGCGGCAGCCACACCACGGTGTCGCCCTTGGTGTGGCCACGGCCCAGTTGCAGCAACTGCACCTCCAGCCTGCCCAGCCACAGCGTCATCTTGCCGGTGAAGGTGATGGTGGGCCAGGTCATGCCGGCGGGCACCGTCTCGACACTGCGGAACAGCCGCGGGAAGCGGCCGATCTCGCTCGCCTTGTCGGCCTCGCCGCGCTCGACGATCAAGTCATACGTGTCCTGGCTGGCCAGGATTTGTTGGGGTTGGTAAGCGCTGGCGCCCAGCACCCGCACCGCGTGGTAGTGCGTCAACACCACGTATTGGATGGGCTTGTCCGTCACCTCGCGGATGCGGCGGATCACATCGGCCGCCATGGCCGGTGTGGCCTGGGTGTCTGCCACCAGCACGCAATCGTCGCCAATGATGATGCCGGTGTTGGGGTCACCCTCGGCGGTGTAGGCGTAGGCGTGTGCGGACAGCTTGGTGAAGCTGACCTGCTTCTCCTCCAAGTCAGCTTGGGAGGCGAAGGTTTTCTCGGTGTGTTGCACGGTGGTCATGGGCAGGTCCTTGGCGCGGGCTGGGGGCCAGCGTGGAGTGGGCAGATTGGATGGACAGCAGCGCCCACAAGTCTAGTGCAGTGTTTCGCCATTGGCAAACGTATTTGGCAAAAGCAAATTTTTGAACACTGCTGGATGGACTGGTGCAGCGGCTGCTGCCCACAGGTCCTAGGGCAAACCCCGCCCGGGCAATGGCCTACGATCCGTGGCCCGAGAAATGATCGTCCTGACTCACTTTCTCGTCCAGCACCTCAACCGAGCACACCACCATGAAGCGCCGCACCCTGCTCTCAGCCACCGCCGGATCTGCCCTGTTGTCCCAGCTTGCGCTGGCTGACGACAAATACCCCAGCAAACTGATCACCTGGATCTGCCCTTACGGTGCTGGCGGCAATGCCGACGGCCGTTCTCGCCAGGTGGCCAAGGTGATGCAGACCCATCTGGGCCAAACCATCATCGTGGACAACAAACCCGGTGGTGGTGGCAATGTGGGCACCGAGATGATCGCCCGGGCCAAGCCCGACGGGTATGTCATCGGCATGGGCAACTTTGCGCCACTGGCGGTGAACCACGCCTTGTTCAAAAAGCTCAACTACGACCCGTTCACCGACCTGGTGCCCATCATGTTGATTGAGCGTGGCCCGCTGGTCTTGACGGTGCGCACCGATTCACCGTTCAAGACGGTCAAGGATGTGGTGGCCGCCGCCAAGGCCAAGCCAGGCACCTTGAGTTATGCGTCGGGCGGCATTGGCGGCACCCACCACCTGAGTGGCGCATTGTTTGAGCACACCGCCGCGATTGACATGATCCATGCGCCTTACAAGAGTGGCTCAGCCGCCGCCAATGATTTGATGGGCGGCCAGGTGGGCATGATGTTCGAGCAGATGTATGCCGCCATGCCGTCCATCAAAGGTGGGCGCCTGCGCGCATTGGCCATCACCAGCAAGCAGCGCTCAGCCTTGTTGCCCGATGTGCCGACCATGGGTGAAGCCGGCTACCCCGGGGTGGAGGTGCTGAATTGGCAAGGCATCGTTGGCCCCAAAGGCTTGCCGGCTGACATCGTGCGCATCCTCAATGCTGCAGGCAACAAGGCCATGCAAGACCCCGAGGTGCGCGCCACCATGCTGGCGCAGGGCAACGAGGTGGCCGGTGGCACACCCGAGCAGTTTGCCGCGCTCATCAAGGCCGAGGCGCCGCGCTGGGGCAAGGTGGTGAAAGACGCCAAGATCGACCCGGAATAAGCGCCTGAAGCGCTGAGCGCGGTGGCCCGCCGCGCGCCCACGCGTCACGCCCAGGTCACACAGCGTCTCTAACGTTGCTTTTGTTTTCCGGCTTGCTGCGCAGCGACCTGCGCGCAGTCTGTCCGGCATGCGCAACCCCACGGAGACGCTTTGATGACATTCGCATTCAGTCGGCACCAGATTGCACTCGCAGCCATCGCGGCGCTGGCCACCACCACACTGGCCAGCGCGCCCAGCACGGCCACCGCCGCAGGCAAGACAGCCGGCAAGTATGTGTCCGGCGACTTCCACAACCACAGCACTTGCTCGGACGGCGCGATCTCGATGCAGAAGCTGGTCAACAAGGCCACTGCGGTGTGGGGCCTGGACTGGTTTGTGCAAGCCGGCCACGGCGGCACCGGCAACCGCAACTGCACGCTGGTGGAGGACGCGTCCCTCAGCACCCCGGCTTACCCCTACATCACTGGCACTGGCCCCACCACCACCTGGGCTGACGCTGCCAACGGCATTGGCGCGGCCAACATCAAGGGCCTGAATGGCGGTGTGGGCGGCAACGGCAACATGTGGCGCTGGCAGTCGATCCAGGAGTTCCAGTACCCGGTGATGGAATACCTGGCTGCCAACAAAAACCTGCCGCTGTTCATTGGTCTGGAATCGGTGGTGGCTGGCCATGAGCACACGTCGATGTCGGTGATCACCGGCCAGATGCCGCTGGCGCTGGACACCGCCACCCTGCCCACCAGCCCCGGCCCGGCCACCGGCCGCTACACCGCGCTGGGCAATGCCAACGCGCTGGCGCAGTGGAGCTATTGCTTTGACCGTGGCGACACCGACACCAGCCGCGGCAACACCACCGGCACCGCCATCGGCAACAACTGGAACTGCAGCGTGGCCGGCAGCAACAGCAGCGCCGATGCCAGCTGGAACGCCACTGCCCAGAAGCTGATGCCCGCCAGCGGCACTGGCGTGGGCAACCGCGGCCACCTGAAGACGCTTGAGGCCGTGAAGTGGATGGCGCTCAACCACCCCACCGGCAGCTACTACGTGCCGGCCCACCTGGAGCGCGCCGGCCCGTTCAATGCCGACGGCAACAACGGCTTCAACGTGGAGCACCTGCGCAACTTCAACAATGCCGCACCCGATGTGGCCTTCGGCTTTGAGACCCAGCCAGGTCACGGCGCGTCGGCCAACCGGGGTGAATATTCGCCGCTGCGCAACGGCGGCTTCACCGGTTCGGCCAGCAATGTGGACTCGGTCGGCGGCACCACCTACGGCGGCACCGGTGTTTACGGCGCGCAAGTGGGCGGCGTGTGGGACGCGCTGCTGGGCGAGGGCCGCAACTTCTGGTTTTTTGCCAGCTCCGACTGGCACAACCGCGGCGTCTTCGGCCCGGACGACCGCCGTTCGACGCAAGACTTCCAGCCCGGCGAATACCAGCGCAATTACACGCTGGTGCGCAACGGTGCCGACAAGATCCGCCCGCAATCTGTTGTGAACGGCCTGCGCACCGGCAACAACTTTGCTTCTAGCGGCCAGTTGATCGACCGCCTGGCGTTTGTGGCCTGCGTGTCCTACCCCGGCATCGCTGCCCGCAGCAATGCGTCGGTGGAAGCCATTGCGGTGGCTGCGGCCAGCAACAACACCGACATCAGCGTCGCCGGCTGCGCCACCATGGGCGAAAAGCTGGCCGTGCGCCAGGGTGCTGAAGTGGTGGTGTCCATCGTTGTGCGTGACCCGGTTGGCGCCAACAACTCGCCCTACACCTTCCCCAACCCGTCGCTGCTGCAAGTGGGCATCAACCAGCCGCTGAACAAGCCGGTGCTCGACCACATTGACCTGGTCCAGGGCCTGGTGACCGGCTACAAGACGCCGGGCACTGCGGCTTATGGGGGTGAATGGCCACGCAACCTGACCTGGCTCAAGGCTGACGGCAGCACGGCCGACATGTCGGTGGTGCCGGCTGCGGCCAAGAACACCAGCGCAACGGTGATCAAGACCTTCAACGGCAGCGGCAGCGCACCGTGGGCCACGGTGGCCTCCAGCGCCGACAACACCCCGCTGCTGAAGATGACCTACCGCATCTCGGCGGTGCAGGCCTCGCAATATGTGCGTCTGCGCGGCAGCAACCTGCCCGCAGCCGTGCCCTTTGAGACCGACGCCAACGGCAACCCGCTGGCCGACATCTTCACCAACGCTGGCAGCCTCGCGATGCTGAAGATCGCCTGCACCACCGTGGGCACCAACGTGCCGACCACCACCGCCACCTACACCGGCGCGGCCATCGATGGCTGCCCGGTGCATCTGCCGGTGGTTGCCGGCCAGAAGATGGTGGCCTACGACGTGGCCGCCTGGGCCGACCTGTGGTTCTACAGCAACCCGATCTACATTGAGGTGGCTGGCAAGACCCTGGTGGCCGGCGTCAAGTAAGCGCCACCTCCTGCGCTGGCAAGCAAAGGCGCCGAGAGGCGCCTTTTTTGCGCGCCCATGCGGTGCTGCGGCTGGCCGCAGGTGTCTTCATCCTGTCGTTTTTCGGTCATAGCATTTGCTGCTTCGCCTGACACCGCCAGTGAGCGCCAGCACCCGCCATGGATACACCGCTGCCCAGATCCGCCATGCCCAGCCAACCCGCTGCCTTGCGCCCGGCCCGCCAAGCGCCCGCCTGGACGCGTGAGCCGTTGTTGCACTTTGTGCTGCTGGGTGCGCTGCTGTTTGCCGCTGACCACCTGTTGCTGAGCCGCAGTGACGATCCGCGCACCATTGTTGTGGGCGCGGACGTGGACGCCGAGGCGAGCCAGACCTTCCAGGCCAACCGGGGCCGTGCCCCGACGGCAGATGAGCTGGGCGCGCTGCGCCGCATCTGGCTGGACAACGAGGTGCTGTACCGCGAGGGCCTGGCCCTGCAGGTGGACAAGGGCGACACCGCCATCCGTGAGCGGGTCATCTTCAAGGCGCTCAGCGTGGTGGATGCCAACACCAAATTGCCACCCTTCGACGACGCCTTGCTGCGTGCCTGGTTCAACCAACACCGTGCCAAATACGACGACCCGGCGCGCTTTGACTTCCAGGAGGCGGTGCTGGGCGGCGACACCAGCGAGGCCGCGCTGCGCGCCTTTGTGGACGCGCTGAATGGTGGCCTGGCCGGCGATGCCAGGGCCGGCCTGCGGGTGTTCAAGGGCCGGCCACATGCCAACCTGGTGGACAGCTACGGCGCTGACTTTGCCAAGGCGATGGAACAAGCGCCGGTGGGTGAGTGGCGTGTGCAGCCGGCCAAGGGCGGGTTGCGGGCGGTGCGGCTGGACGCGGTGACGCCGCCCAAGCCTGCCAGCTTTGAAGCGCTGCGCGGCGTGGTGCTGCAGGACTGGACGGATGCGACGATGGCCGAGCGCCGCACCGCTGCCGTGCGTGCGCTGCACAAAAACTACAAGATCAGCACAGCCCGATGAACCGGATCAGCGTCCTCTGTCAAGCCTGGCGTCCGGCCTTGGCTTTGGCCCTGGCCCTGTTGTTGGGGCTGGGCGGCGCTGCGGGCAGCGCCAGTGCCCACGAGATGAGCATGGCCGAGATGCAGGTGCGCGAAACCGCGCGTGGTGAGTTTGTCTGGCAGTGGTCGGCCGGCGAAAAACGTGCGCCCGCTGATGACCTGCGGCCAGTCTGGCCCGCCGGTTGCCAGGCCGAAGCCAGCACGCTGCGCTGCGGCCCGGCCGGCTTGCAAGGCACGCTGGCGATGGACGGTGTGGGCCAAAACTTTTCTGCTGCCATGGTCAAAGTGTTCTGGCTGGACGGCCAGTCACGTGTCTACACGCTGACCAAAGGCCAGCCCACGGTGCAGCTGTACGGCGCGGCCGACGATGACCGCGGCATGGGTGAGATTGCCCGCGCTTACACCCAGCTGGGTGTGGAGCACATCCTCAGCGGCTTTGATCACCTGTTGTTTGTCATCGGCCTGCTGTTTCTGGTCGGCTTCAACAAGCGCCTGCTGCTCACCATCACCGCCTTCACCATCGCCCACAGCCTGACCCTGGCCAGCAGCGCACTGGGCCTGCTGACCCTGCGCAGCCCACCGGTGGAGGCCACCATCGCGCTGTCCATCCTGCTGGTTGCCGCTGAGGCGCTGCGCCAGCGCGACACCCTGGCGCGGCGCTGGCCGGCGCTGGTGGCATTTTTGTTCGGTCTGGTGCATGGGTTGGGTTTTGCAGGTGCGCTCAAAGCGATCGGCCTGCCCGACACGCACTTGTCGGTGGCACTGCTGACCTTCAACGTCGGCGTTGAAATCGGCCAGTTGTTGACCGTGGGTGCGGCCTGGCTGCTGTGCCTGGCACTGCAGCGCTGGCCCCAGGTGCTGCCGCTGCGGCAAGCACGCACCAGCGCGCTTTACGCCATCGGCGGCTTGGCCGCTTATTGGTCGCTGCTGCGCATTGTGGCCATCGGCGGATGAAGGCCAGCCCTGTCATGGACGAAGTCATCAGCCTGTTCCCCACGCCATTTTTGCGCGCACCCGCCACCCTGGGGCCTGCGCTGGTGGCCGACCTGGTGCAGCACTTCGGTGGCCTGGCCACACGTGACAACAGCTCGTCCACCAAGCTGTCGCACACCACGCTGCTGCAGCCGGGTGACAGCCCCTTGTTGCTGACCGTGGCCCAACTCGTGACGCCCAAACTGGTGGACTTTGGTGCGCTGCTGTTTGGTGAGCGGCTGGGCTGGTCCATCAAGGAGATGTGGGTCAACCTGCTGGACACCGGCGGCCACCAGGCCATGCACAACCATGCCAACAGTTTTGCGTCCGGTGTGCTGTACCTCACCACCACCCATGCTGACGCACAAACCGTCTTCATGAAGTCACCCGGCGGCACCGATTTCACGTTCAAGAACGACCATGCCGGCATGACCCCGGGGCCATTCAATGCCGACAAATGGGTCAGCCCGGCGCCGCAGCCGGGGGATCTGGTGCTGTTCCCCAGCTACCTGCTGCATGCGGTGCCACCCAACCCCGGCCCGCGCCGCATCAGCCTGGCCTTCAACGCCATCCCGACGCGGCTGGACTCTTGGGGCTACAAGGTCACGTTTGGCGGTTGAGGGTGTGCCTGTTGCCGCCCGGTGAGGGCGCGGCAAACCGTGGCCAGCCACCGTCTTCAAACTGAAAGATCCTGGCGCTAGGCTCTGCGGCGTGTCTGCCCATCTGCCACTGCCCAGCGTGCCCACCGTGGCCGCGCGCCCCGCACGCACGCCTTTGGCTTATGGCGTGATGGTCTTGTCCGGCTTTGCTGGCCTGGGCTACCAAATCGTCTGGACCCAGCAGTGCGCGCTGTGGCTGGGCCGTGAGGCGGCAGCCGTGCTGGCCGTGGTGAGCGCTTTTTTTGGTGGCCTGGGTGTCGGTGCTTTGGCGCTGGCACCCCGCATTGAGCGCAGCCCGCACCCGGCCCGCTGGTATGCCGCTTGTGAGGTGCTGATCGCGCTGTGGAGCTTGGCCCTGGCCCTGTTGATGGCTCCCATCAGCGGCTGGATGCTGGCGCTGACGGGTGTGCAGCCAGCGCCGCTGTGGCAGGGATTGGTGGCATTTGTCGGCACCTGGTTGTTGCTGCTGCCTGCCACCATGGCCATGGGTGCCACCTTGCCGGCCATGGTGCAGGTGGCTGCGCGCCTGCTGGTGCCAGCGGCGCCCGGCCCTGCGCCGCGTGGCGGGGTCACACCCATCACAACACCCCGCGCTGCACCCATTGCTGCGCTGTACGCCTGCAACACCCTGGGCGCGGTGTTGGGTGTGCTGGCCACCGCGTTCTGGCTGGTGCCTGCCTGGGGCCTGGCGCGCACAGCGGGGCTGTGTGCGGCCGCCAACCTGTTGTGCGCCGCAGCCATGCTGGCCGTGCCGGCGCAGGCGCCGCAGCTTGCGGTGGGCCGGTTTTCGGTGCAAGCCCCGCGCCGCCTGGCCTGGCTGCGCACGCCGGCCCAGCGCCGGCTGCTGCTGCTGTTGGTGCTGACCGGCGGGTTGGGCATCGGCGACGAGGTGCTGGTGGTGCGGGTCATCAGCCAGGTGGCTGAGAACACCATCTACACCATTGCGCTGCTGCTGGTGGTGTACCTGGTGGGCAGTGCGCTGGGTGCGGCCGCTTTTCAGCGGTGGTCAGCGCTGCAGCGGGTGGGTGGGGCTGATCGCCTGCCGGCGGCCCGTGATGCCGGCCTGCCCAGCCTCCCGCTGACCGACAAGTTGCTGGGCCTGTTGGCCCTGGCGTGCCTGCTGGGCACGGCCAGCCTGTGGTGGGCTGATGCCGTGCGGGCGGCCGTGGCGCAGGCCCTGGGCGCCATCACCGGGGACGGCATGGCCGCAGCGCTGGCCGCCGAGGCCACGCTGGCACTGCTGGCCTTTGGGCCGGCCACGCTGGTGATGGGTGCGCTGTTCAGCCACCTGGGCCAGCAGGCGCAGGCCATCGGATTTGGTTTTGGCCGTGCATTGGGCTTCAACACGCTGGGCGCAGCGCTGGCGCCACTGTGTTTCGGGGTGTTGCTGGTGCCGGCGCTGGGTGCCAAATGGGTGCTGCTGGGTGTGGCGGTGGGCTACTTGCTGCTGCTGTCGCGCCGCGCCTGGGCCAGCCCGGTCAGTTGGGGACCGGCCGTAGCTGCTGCCGCACTGGCGCTGTGGGCGCCACCCCTGGTGTTTGTGGATGTTCCCGACGGCGGCCAGATCATCAGCTACCACGAGGGCGCCAGCGCCGCTGTCAGCGTGGTGCAAGACGCCGACGGTGTGGCCCGCTTGCGCATTGACAACCGCCAGCAAGAGGGCAGCAGTGCCAGCCTGCTGGCTGATGCACGCCAGGCGCTGTTACCGCTGCTGCTGCACCCGGCGCCGCAGCGCGCGCTGTTTTTGGGCCTGGGCACCGGGGTCACCGCATCGGCCGCAGCAAAAGACCCCAGCCTGCAGGTGGACGCGGTGGAACTGCTGCCCGAGGTCATCAGCGCGGCCGCCCATTTCCGCACCGTGGCCAGCACCGACACCAACACTGCCAGCAACCCGGCCGCAGCCCGGCAGCCCAACCCGCGCCTGCAGGTGTTGAACGCTGATGCCAGACGTTATGTGCGCACCAGCCCGCAGCGCTATGACCTGGTGGTGGCCGACAATTTCCACCCGGCGCGCGGTGGGTCGGGTGCGCTGTACACGGTGGAGCATTTCCAGGCCGTGCGCAACCGGCTCACGCCGGACGGTGTGTTCTGCCAGTGGCTGCCATTGCACCAGCTGGATTTGCACAGCCTGCGCAGCATCGTGCAGTCTTTCCTGGTGGTCTACCCCGGCGCCTGGGCGATGTTGGCCACCAACAGCCTGGACACCCCCGTGCTGGGCCTGGTGGCCCGCAACAGCGCCGGCCTGCTGGCCTGGCCGGCTTTGCAGGCCCGCCTGGCCAGCCACCAACTGCCGCAAGACCTGGCCGCATTTGGCCTGACTGACGCATTGGCGCTGCTGGGTGGCTTTGTGGCCGGGCCGCAGGCGCTGCATGCTTTTGCCGGGTCCAGCCCGCTCAACACGGACGACCGGCCGGTGGTGGCCTACCGCGCACCGCGCATCACTTATGCGCCCGATTCCGAACCACGCGACCGCTTGGCCAGCCTGTTGTCGTTGCTGCACATCCGCCCTGCGGAGTTGCTGGCTGACGGGGCCGACAGCGCCACCGCCCAGCGGCTGGCCGCCTACTGGCTGGCCCGCGACCGCTTTATTGCAGCCGGCATGGACGTGCGGCCAGTGGCTGACCCACGCGCCATGCTGGCCCAGGTGGGTGGTCCGCTGTTGGCCGTGCTGCGCACCAGCCCCGACTTCCGACCGGCGTATGACCCGCTGCTGCGCCTGGCCAGCGCGCTGGGCCGCACCGACCCGGCCGGCGCCCAGGCCCTGTTGGCCACGCTGCTGCAAGTGCAGCCCCAACGGCCTGAGGCGGCAGCAGCCTTGGCCGGTCTGGGGTCTGCAATGCCGGCCTATACACCGACCGCAACGCCGGCCGCATCACACACCATCCCACCCTGAGGCCACACCACCATGTTCACCACTCTGCAACGCCGCCAATTGCTGCGCACCGGCCTGGCCATTGGCGCGGCCCTGGGCCTGCCCAGCGCCCGAGCGTGTGAGTTTTATGCGGCCAACTTCAAGCTTGTCCACCCGTGGACCCGGGCCAGCGCCGACGGCGCCGACACGGCCGTTGTGAGCATGGTGTTTGATGACGTCACCGCCGCCGATGTGCTGGTGGGGGTGTTGACTCCGGTGGCCAGCGGCGCCCAGATGGGTGGCGCTGGCGCGGGGGACACGGTTCACTTTGCCATCCCCGAAGGCCAGCGCTCAGACTTGAGCGAGAGCGGAATCCACCTGCGCCTGCTGGGCTTGCGCCACCCGCTGGAAGTTGGCCGTGCTTATCCGATGACGCTGGTCTTCCGGCGCGCCGGCCCGCTGCAGGTGCAATTGACGGTGGACTACGCACGTTTCCTTTGAGCGCTGCGACCAGTCTAGCCGCAGGCCAGCCGGCAATCCGATTCGATTGCATGTTGTGACAGCCGTGTGAATCGTCGCTGCAATTGAAAAAAATATTATCCAGAGGCTGTCACACAGTGGCGGTAGATGCTTTGCAAACAGCCCATCTAGACTTGATTCAACCGCAGTTAAGGCCATTTCAATGCCAAGCATTGCGCCCACCGCCCACTCAGGAGCATTCCATGCCATTTGCACCATCCCTTGTTGCCGCCGCCGTGTTGAGCGTTGCTGTGTTGAGCGCCGTAACGCCGGCAGTTGCCAACACCAGCATCACGCTTGACTTTGAGGCTGCACCCAGTTTTGCATCCGTGGGCGCGCTGTATGCGGCGCAAGGCATCAGCTTCACTGACCCGGCACTGGCATTGGCCAACGATGCGGCAGGCCTTTACTTTCTCAATGCCAACACCCCTGGCAGCAGTGACCCGCTGGCCGGCACGGTGATGTTTGTCAACAGTGCTGAGTCCAGCGCCACGCTCAATCTGGCAGTCGGTGGTGGCCAACAAGCCATCACCGGGTTTGTCGGCCAGGTGTCGTTTGACTTTGCGTCCACCGCTGACGCCTTCAATTTGGTGCAGGTGTTTGCCGGCCTCAATGGCACGGGGCAGCGTCTGGCCAAAATCAGCTTGAGTGAAAACCAGCTTGATTCCGGCTGCACCGGCACGGCGTTTTGCCATTGGCAAACGGTGACGATGAGCTTTGATGGCACAGCACAGTCCGTGGTGTTTGCCAGCAATGGCGGCACCATTGCTTACGACAACATCAGCCTGACGGCAGTGCCTGAGCCACAAACCTATGTCTTGCTGCTGGCCGGTCTGTTGGGGGTGGGGTTTGTGGCACGCCGCCGCCGCTGATTGCATCGGCTGCACTGCAGTCCGCCGCCACGAATGATGGACTGCGGTAGGTGGGTGCGGGCGCCCGCAGCCAACCGCGCACGGTCAACCGGCCACCCACCGCTCTCCCGCCGTCATCCAGGGAGGCGCAATTTCGGGCGGCTCGAATGAAAACGCGTTAACCCCACCGTTGCGCTCAGCGATCAGGCGGCCTGGCGTGTTCTCCATGCGGGCCGCACCGCGTTGGCACATGGCCTCAATTGCATTGCCACTTCTGGGTGCAATCTATCCGCCATGACCCATGCTGCGCTGACCTTTGGCCTGTCGCCCTTCCGCTTGTCGGGGGTGGAGTATGCCGCCTTGCTCAACCATGCTCCGCAGTTGGCGGCCTTGGGGGACGCGGCCCACCAGCCGCCCTGCAAAGCACCACCGCAGGCGCCCGTGCTGGCCGTCAAGCCGCGCAACACCCTGGCCCGAGATGGCGACATGGTGGTGGTGCCCGCCGGCCATGCGGCACTGGCAATGGGCGCCAGTTTGGTCGTGGTCATTGGCCGCACCGCCTGCCGGGTGCCGCTGGCCAGTGCGCTGGCTGTGGTGGCGGGTTACACCATCGCCAATATGCTGAGCCTGCCGCTGGCCAGCCACTACCGGCCGGCTGTGCGGTTGATGGCGCGGGATGGCTTTTGCCCGCTGGGCCCCAGCATCACACCTGCAGCCCAGGTGCCCGCGCCTGACGCGCTGGCTGTTGCCGTACAAATTGACGGCGTCACCGCCTGGCAGGACAGCACCGGCCAAGGTGTGCGCAGCGTGGCGCATTTGATCGCCGATGTCACCGAGTTCATGACGCTGCAGCCGGGTGATGTGCTGCTGCTGGGCGTGGCTGCCGGTGCGCCGCTGGGCCGCGCCGGTCAGCAGGCCAGCATCACGATTGAGGACCTGGGCTGCTTGACCAACGGCTTGATCGCGGAGATTGCCTGAAAACGGCCCGTGTGGCCTACAGCGACGCCATCCACACCGCCATGCCGCACCCGGGTGGGCCGCAACATGCCAATGCGGAGACCGCCATGATTCGCCTGACGGATGGCCGGGTGCTGCCCGAAGACGCCGTGGTCCGGCTGCCACCATTTGAGGTGGGCACCATCATTGCGCTGGGCCTCAACTGCGCTGACCATGTCAAAGAGCTGTCCAAAGAATTGACCGTCACCACACAAGACGAGCCCTTGGTATTTTTCAAAGGCCCAGGCGCACTGATTGGCCACCGCGGTTGCACCCGCCGGCCGGCGGATGTGAAGTTCATGCACGACGGGTGTGAATTGGCGGTGGTCATTGGCAAAACCGCCGCCCGGGTCAAGGCTGCCACCGCGTTTGAGCATGTGGCCGGCTATACGGTGTGCAACGACTACGCCGTGCGCGACCACCTGGAGAACTGGTACCGGCCCAACCTGCGGGTTAAAAACCGCGACGGTGGCACCGTGTTGGGCCTGTGGTTTGTGCCCGCTGCCGACGTGCCCGACCCACACAAGCTGGCGCTGCGCACCCTGGTCAATGGCCAGCTCACCCAGCAGGGCAACACCGCCGACCTGATCAACACCATCCCGGCGTTGATTGAATACCTGAGCAGCTTCATGACGCTGCAAGCCGGGGATGTGATCTTGACTGGCACGCCAGACGGTGTGGTCAATGTGAACGTTGGTGACGAAGTGGTGTGTGAGATTGACGGCATTGGCCGGCTGGTGAACACCCTCATCAGTGACACTCATTTTGGACGTAGAGGAGCTTGCCCCATGCGCATTCACCACCTGATCAACAGCAAGCCGGTTGAGAGCCGCGATGATTTCGAGTCAGTCAACCCTGCTACCCAAGACGTGCTGGCCGAGGTGGCCGCTGGGGGTGCGGTGGAGATCAATGCGGCCGTGGCCGCCGCCAAGGCGGCCCTCTCAAAATGGGCGGGTCTGCCTGCCACCGACCGGGTCTGTCTGCTGCGCAAGCTGGGTGAGCTGATCACTGCCAACGTGTCGCAAATCGCCCGCACCGAGACGCAGGACACCGGCCAGGTCATCGGGCAGACCGGCAAGCAACTGGTGCCGCGCGCGGCCGACAACTTCACTTAGTTTGCCGAGCTGTGTACCCGGGTGGACGGCCACACCCACCCCACGCCCACCCACCTGAACTGCACCCTGTTCCACCCGGTGGGCGTGTGCGCGCTGATCAGCCCGTGAAACGTGCCCTTCATGACCGCCACCTGGAAAGTGGCCCCGGCGCTGGCCTTTGGCAACACGGCAGTGCTGAAGATGAGTGAGCTGTCGCCCATGTCCGCCGCCCGCCTGGGTGAACTGGCGCTGCAGGCCGGCATACCGCCCGGTGTGCTCAACATCGTGCATGGATTTGGCAAGGATGCCGGTGAGCCGCTGTGCAAACACCCCCAATGTGCGGGCGATCTCGTTCACAGGCTCCACATCCACCGGCAACCACATCGTGCAGGCGGCGGGCTTGAAGAAGTTCAGCATGGAGCTGGGCGGCAAACGCCCGTTTGTGATTTTTGAAGATGCTGACCTGGACCGGGCGCTGGACGCGGCCCTCTGCATGATCTTCAGCAACAACGGTGAGCGCTGCACCGCCGGCGGCCGCACCCTGGTGCAAAAAGCATTTACGCCAGCTTTGCCGCCAAGTTTGCAGCGCGCGCCCAACGCATCCGCATGGGTGACCCGCTGGACGAGCACACCCTCATCGGCCCGATGATCAACCCAGGCCATTTGGCCAAGGTGCCCAGCTGTATTGCGCTGGGCAGCCAGGAGGGCGCCACCTTGCTGTGCGGCGGGTTGGCCACACCCGATTTTCCGGCACACCTGGCGCACTTGGCCAAAGGCAACTTTGTGCAGTCCACGGTGTTTGGCGATGTGGACAACCGCATGCGCATTGCCCAAGCAGAAATTTTTGGCCCGGTGGCCTGTTTGATTCCGTTTGACGACGAGGCCGATGCCATCCGCCAGGCCAATGACATTCAATACGGCCTGGGCAGTTATGTGTGGACCGAGAACCTGGGCCGCGCGCACAGGGTTGCCGCTGCGGTGGAGGCCGGCATGTGTTTTGTCAACAGTCAGAACGTGCGTGATTTGCGCCAGCCCTTTGGTGGCACCAAAGCCAGTGGCACCGGGCGTGAGGGCGGCAGCTGGAGTTACGAGGTGTTCTTGGAGCCAAAAAACGTGGCCATCAGCCTGGGCGGCCACCACATTCCACACTGGGGTATTTGAATGGGCACGCTTGCACTCGCCGCCAAAATCACCCATGTGCCGTCGATGTATTTGAGTGAGATGGACGGCCCCAGTAAAGGCAAACGCCAGGCCGCGATTGACGGCCACCAGACAATAGAGTGCCGCTGCAAGGCATTGGGTGTGGACACCAGCGTGGTGTTTGACACCCACTGGCTGGTCAATGCCGGCTGCCACATCAATTGCGCACCGCATTTCAAAGGCGTGTACACCAGCAATCAGTTGCCGCACTTCATCTGCACCATGCTGTATGAATTTAACGGCAACCCGCAGTTGGGCCAATTGCTGGCCGATGCCGCCAATGCCCACGGTGTGGCCACACTGGCCCACCCGGCCACCACACTGGCGCCTGAATACGGCACCCTGGTGCCCAGGCGCTACATGAATGCCGACCGGCATTACAAGGTCATTTCGGTGTCGGCGCTGTGCCAGGTGCATACCCTGGCTGAGAGCGCCCGCCTGGGCTGGGCCTTCCGCCGGGCGATTGAAGACCACTACCACGGCACGGTGGCAGTGTTTGCCAGCGGCTCAATCAGCCACCGCTTCGCCCAAAACGGCTCCGCCGACCAGTACCGCGACAGGATGTGGAGCCCGTTTCTGGAGCGGCTGGACCACAGCGTGGTGGCCATGTGGCAGCGCGGTGAATGGGCCGATTTTTGCGACATGCTGCCCGAGTACGCCGCCAAGGGCCACGGTGAAGGCTTTGTGCATGACACCGCCATGCTGCTGGGCGCGTTGGGCTGGCGCCACTACAACCGGGGCGTGGCGGTGCTGACGCCCATGTTTCCCAGCTCAGGCACGGGGCAGATCAACGCCATTTTTCCGGTCTCACCGATACCGGCCGATTTGGCGGGCATTGGCCAGCCCGGCACCGCCGCGCTGGCCCCCGCACGTCTGTGATTTGGACGTGCAACTTAAAAGTTAGGCCATGCCGCATCTGGTGACTTTGTACACCGCCAATCTGGAGCCGCTCACCGACATGACGGCGCTGTGCCATGCGCTTGCCGACGCGATGTTGACGGTGAAAGACGAAGCCGGCAAACAACTGTTCCCGCCGGTGGCGTGCGGGTGCTGGCCTACCCGGCGGGCCACCACGCTGTGGCCGACGGGCAAGGAGACTACGGCTTTGCCGACCTTAATCTGCGCATGGGCCGGGGCCGCAGCGCAGCGGTGCAGCAGCGAGCCGGCCAGGCGCTGGCCGCAGTGGCGCGCCAGCACTTTGCGCCGCTCATGGCACAGCGCGCTGTGGGCGTGACGCTGCAAATTGACGACGGCCCGAGGTGTTTGACGCCAAGCACAGCGCGCTGCATCCCTTGTTTGCCAACCCGCCCAAGCTGCCTAAAGCGGCCTGACACGCTGCCGCACGAAACCCTGCAAGCCCTGGCACCTGAGCTGCAAAACGCCCGCGAGACCCGCACCCCGCTGCGCCACTTCTCGCAGCGCTTTCCGCAGATGACCGTGGCCGACGGTTACGCCATCCAGCGCGAATGGGTCAAGCTGGAGTTGGTGGCCGGCCGCAGCATCAAGGGCCGCAAGATCAGCCTGACCACCCGCGCCATGCAGTTGTCCAGCCAGATTGATGAGCCTGACTACGCACCACTGATGGACGACATGTTTTTTGCCAGCGGCGGCGACATTGCCATCAATCGTTTCATCGCACCGCGGGTTGAGGTGGAGCTGGCCTTCATCCTGGGCAAACCGCTGCAGGGCTTAGGCATCACGCTGTTTGATGTGTTGATCGCCACCGGTCACGTCAGCCCCGCCATCGAGATCATTGACGCCCGCATTGAGCAGTTTGACCGCGACACCAAAGCGCCACGCAAAGTGTTTGACACCATCAGCGACTTTGCCGCCAACGCCGGTATCGTGTTGGGCGGCCGGCCGGTGCGGCCACTGGATGTGGACTTGCGCTGGGTGGGCGCATTGCTGCACAAAAACGGCGTGGTTGAAGAAACCGGCTTGGCTGCGGGTGTGCTCAACCACCCCGCCAACGGCGTGGCTTGGCTGGCCAATACCCTGGCCGCGCACGCTGAGCAGTTGAATGCCGGTGAGGTGGTGCTGGCCGGCTCCTTCACCCGGCCCACCGGTGCGGTGGCGGGGGATGGTTTTCATGTTGACTACGGCCCACTGGGCTCGGTGTCGTTTCGGTTGGTGTGATGGCCGGTCTGATCTTCACCAGAAGGCGGTGTGGGTGCCGTGGCCACCGGGGGACGGCGGATCATGGCGGTGTCAGTCACACGCCCAGGTGACACGGTCCCCGCTGCTGGTGCCCTCGCCAAGTCGTTGTCGGAGAACAAACTCCTGAAACGACAAGGGGTTACAGCCTTTCGGTGCAACCCCTTTGGGTGACTTGGTGGAGACGAGGAGGATCGAACTCCTGACCTTCGCATTGCGAACGCGACGCTCTCCCAGCTGAGCTACGCCCCCACGCACGCCAAAATTCTAGCAGTAGCGCGGCGTGCCACACCGCAAGCTGCGACGCGACGCTTCGGCAGGGCCACACAGGGGCCAGCCAGTGCGCCGCAAGGCCTGCCAGCGCCCCAAAAGCAAGCCGCAGAACTGGCCCCCAAAGCCACTGTTCACCCAGTGTTAAGCGCCCTCAAGTGCTGGCTACCATGGTTTTCATCGGGGCAACAGCCCCTGCCAGACCACCCACGGGGCCGCTGTGCGCGAACACACCATCCGACTCGTCAACGGCAAACAATTTGCCGCCAAGCCCGATGTCACCTTGCTGGACGCCGCCCTGGCCGCTGGCCTGACGCTGGAGCATGGCTGCCGCACAGGCCGCTGCGGCAGCTGCAAATCACAGGTCACGGCGGGCCAGACTGCGCGCATTCGCCCTGACAGTTATTTGAGCAGCAGCCAGCGCCAGGACGGCTGGATCCTGACCTGTGCTGATGCTGCGCGCAGCGACGCCGCCATCCATGCGGAAGACCTGAGCGCACTGCACGGCATCAGCGCCAAGACCTGGCCGGCCCGCATTGACCAGATCAGCCTGTTGGCACCCGATGTGTGCCGCGTGGTGCTGCGCTTGCCGCCCAATGCGGGCCTCAAATTTTTGGCCGGGCAGTACGCCAACCTCATTGGCCGGGACGGGCTGCGCCGCAGTTATTCCATGGCCAATGCGCCGCAGGCCGATGGCAAGCTGACATTTTTTGTGCGTCGGGTCGATGCCGGCTTGATGAGCCGTTATTGGTTTGACGAAGCCCGCAGCGGCGACCTGCTGCGCATGGACGGCCCGCACGGCAGTTTCTTTTTGCGTGATGTGGCAGGGCAGGATGTGATCTTGCTGGCCACCGGCACCGGCATTGCGCCCATCAAGGCCATGCTGGCTGATTTGGCCAACCGGCCTGCCGCACAACAGCCCCGCACGCTGCAGTTGTTGTGGGGCGGGCGTGTGCCGGTGGACTTGTTCTGGGCGCCGGATGCCAGCGCACCTGGCCTGCTGCAGTACACGCCCGTGTTGTCCCGCGCGGGTTCCGCCTGGGCCGGTGCCCGTGGCCATGTGCAAGACGTGTTGCTGCGCCAGGCCCCGCAGCTGGATGCAGCGCAGGTGTATGCCTGCGGCTCACCGGCCATGTTGGCTGCGGTGCAAAGCACTTTGCTGGCGGCAGGGCTGCCGGCGCGGGCATTTTTTGCCGATGCGTTTGTCTGTTCAGACGCAGACGCCGACGCCGACGCCGACGCCGACGCGGCATTGGCTTGAGTTGACCGCCAGACCAAAGCCGCACACCTCAAACACTGTTCAGACCCCAGGAAACCCACCCGATGAAAGCCGTGATCCTTGCCGGTGGCCTTGGCACCCGACTCAGTGAAGAGACTGCCACCCGCCCCAAACCGATGGTGGAAGTGGGTGGCCGGCCGATCCTGTGGCACATCCTGAAGATGTACGCCCACCACGGCATCAATGATTTTGTGATCTGCTGTGGCTACAAAGGCTATGTGCTGAAAGAGTACTTTGCCAACTACTTCTTGCACATGAGTGACGTGACATTCGACATGCGGTCCAACCGCATGGAGGTGCATCACAAACGCGCTGAGCCGTGGAACGTGACGCTGGTGGACACCGGTGAAAGCTCCATGACCGGCGGCCGGCTCAAGCGGGTGGCGCAGTATGTTGAGCGCGACGAAGCGTTTTGCTTCACCTACGGCGACGGCGTGAGTGATGTGGACATCAGCGCCACGCTGGACTTCCACCGCGCCCACGGCAAATTGGCCACCTTGACCGGCACCTATCCGGCCGCACGTTTTGGCGCGCTGGAGATCGAGGGCAAACGTGTGGTGCGCTTCAAAGAGAAACCACGCGGTGAGGGCGGCATGATCAACGGCGGGTTTTTTGTGCTCAAGCCCCAGGTGATTGACCTGATCGACGGCGACACCACCGTGTGGGAGCAAGAGCCACTCAACACCCTGGCCGCACGCGGTGAGCTGATGGCCTATGAACATGACGGCTTTTGGCAGCCGATGGACACGTTGCGCGACAAGCAGTTGTTGGATGACCTGTGGGCCAGCGGCAAAGCGCCGTGGAAGCAGTGGGCATGACCCAGCACACGGCCAGCACCAACAACATGCACGGCATGGTCAACCCCGATTTCTGGCGCGGCAAGCGCGTTTTTCTCACCGGCCACACCGGCTTCAAAGGCAGTTGGCTGGCCTTGTGGCTGCA
>JAYVLI010000018.1:0-12084 GCA_043759535.1 Betaproteobacteria bacterium
GTTCAAGCCCCGCGCCGATTGAGGGTTGAGTGGTTGGCGGTTGAACCCAGCGCCTCCGCCCAGCTCAAGGCGTGGCAGGCAGGCTGCTGAGCGCCTCAAAGCCAAAGCGGTTCATGCGGCCAAACTCGGGCATGCAGGGGTGGGGCTCAAAGTGGCAGTGGGCGTCAATCACCGCCGGCAGGCCGCTGGCCAGCGCACGCTGGATGGCGGGGGCGATCCCGTCGGCGGTGCGCACCGTCTCGCCGTGGCAGCCAAAACCACGGGCGCTGGCCGCGTAGTCGGTGCCTGACACATCAGTGCCCAGTTCAAACCCGCCCAGCGTCCGCTGGCCGGCGCGGATGATGCCCCAGGCCGCGTTGTTGTGGACCACGCTGACCACCGGCAGGCCCAGCCGATGTGCGGTGTCCAGCTCTTGCAGGCTGAAGCCAAAACTGCCGTCACCGGTCAGGTTGGACACTGGCCGGCCCGGGTGCAGCAACTGCAGCGCCAGCGCCTGCGGCAGGCCAAAGCCCAGCTGGCACATGCCGGGCTTGTGGAAGCGGGTGCGGGGTGCGTGTACCGGGGTGAAGTCATTGCTCCAGAGGCTGGTGTGGCCGCCGTCAAATACCGCCAGCGCGTTGGCCGGCAGGGCTTGCGCTATTGCTTGGGCCAGTGCGGCCGGGTGCATGGGCTGGGTGGTGTCGGCGGCCAGCTGGGCCAAACGTGCTGCATGCGCCAGGCGTGGCGCGCGGGCCTGGGCCAGCCAGCCGGGGTCGGTGGCGATGGTGGTGGCGGTGGCGGTGGGGGTGCAGGTAGCGACGGGGTCGGCCGGGTCGTGACCACCGTCCAGCGCGGCCAGCAGGTCTTGCAGCGTGGCGCGGGCATCGGCCCACAAGGCCACGGTGTGGGTTGCCGGGTGGCCCAGCGCGCTGGCATTGGTGTTGACTGCCACATGCGGCTGGCCGGGGCGCAGCAGCGGGCCACGTTTGTCCCACAACCAGCTGGACCAGCGGCAACCCAGGCTCAACACTGCGTTGCTGGCGGCCAGTGCCTCGCGCAGCGCCGGCCCGGCAATCAGCCCACCCTGGCCGATGTGGTGCGGGCGGTGCTGGCCACCACACCCAAGGCCATCTGGGTACAGGCCACCGGGGCTTGCAGGCGCTGGGCCAGGCGGCGCAGCAGGTCTTCAGCGCCGGCGGCCACCACACCACCACCGGCCACGATCAGCGGCCGGCGCGCATGGCGCAGCAGGTGGGCGGCCTGGGCCAGTGCCGCCGCATCGGGCCGTGGGCCGGCGCTGGCGCGCCTGTGCGCGGGGGGCAGGTTGAACACCGCGTCAGGCAGGTCACAGGGGCCGGCCAGCACGTCCTGCGGGATGTCCAGATGCACCGGGCCGGGCCGCAGCCCACGCGCATGGCGCAGGGCCGTGCGCACCAGCCCGGGCAGCCGGCATGCGCCGCCCACCACCGCCCGCCACGCAGTGATGGGCGCCAGCAGCGCGGCCGTGTCCAGGTCCATGAACATGCCGCTGCCGGGGTAGCTGGCGGCGCGGTGCTGGTTGTTGGTGATCAGCGGCACCGGCAGGCGGTTGTTGAAAGCTGGCGTGACGCCCGACGGGGTGCCGGCCGGCCAGTGGGGCAGGGATGCCCGCCAGGCCCAACGGGTGATGGACGGCGGCCAGGCACTGCAAACCACGCCGCTGCCGCTGCTGGCCGGTGCCTATCCCCGCTATTACCAGCAACTGCGCGATGCGGTGAATGGCCAAGCCGCCAACCCGGTGCCGCTGGACGAAGCGCTGGTGGTGCAAGCCTGGCTGGACGCCGGCCGCCGGTAACGCAGCGCTGCGCCCCCAGCACACCACCACCACCCGGCCACCCGGCCACCACTGCGCGCCCACGCTGGCCTCCAGTGCGGCGCCATGTGTTAAGCCTGCCCGCACTTCGCATTGCGGTGATGCAGGGTGACGAGGTGTCCGGCCCAGCCCACCGCGCCCTGCTGCAAGCCCAGCTTGGGCCGGCGCTGCAGCTCAGGCCGCTGGTCAGCGCCAATGCCCACCTGGGCGCCGACGCGATTGCCACAGCCCTGCGCGCTGGCGCGCAAATTGTGGTCTACGGCCGCGAGGCCGACCCCTCGCTCACCATGGCCGGCCACCTGCTGGAATGCGGCACCCAAGTCACCGGTGGCGACTGCGCCGACCCCGGCCTGAAAGACGGACACGGCCTGGCCACGCTGGGCTACCCCATCGCCGAGATCAACGCCGACGGCCACCGCGTGATCACCAAACCAACCGGCACCGGTGGCCGGGTGGATGTCCACACCGTGACCGACCAGTTGTTGTACGAGCTGCATGACCCGGCGGCCTGCCTGACACCCGATGGGGTGGCCGACATCAGCGCCGCCATCGTCACCCAACTGGCACCCGACCGGGTGCAACTGGCCGGTGTGCAAGGCCATGCCCGGCCCGCCACGCTCAAGGCCAATGTCTGCTTTGAGGCCGGCTGGTTGGCTGAAGGCGAGATCAGCGATGCCGGCGCACGCGCCGAGGGCCGCGCCCGGCTGGCCGCGCAGGTGCTGCGTGAGCGGCTGGCGGATTTGGGTTTGAGCCCCGGCCAACTGCGCGCTGACTTGATCGGCGTGGCCAGCGTGTTTGGTGCCGACGCCGGCCGCCGGCTGGCCAACACGCCCGACAGTGGCGCACCTGATGTGCGCCTGCGAATAGCGCTGCGTCGCACCGACCGCCATGCCGCCGACCGCCTGACCCACGAGGTGACCGCGCTCTCCACCTGCGGCCTGGCCGGTGGGGCGGTGTGCGCACGGCGGTGCGCCCCACGCTGGGCACCTTGCCTTGCCTGCTGCCGCGTACTGCGGTGCCGGCGCGTTTTGACTGGCTGGATTGAACATGGCCAACCCCACCAATCCCACCATCCCCACCAACACCGCAAAAAGCACCACCCACACCGTGTCGCTGTGGCGCGCCGCCCACGGCCGCACCGGCGACAAGGGCAACCGGTTCAACATCAGCGTGATTGCCTGGCACCCGGCGCTGCACCCGTTGATCAACGCGCAGATCACCGAGGCGGCGGTGGCGTTTTGTTTTGTCCACCGCCAGCCCAGCGAGGTGCAGCGTTAGCTGCTGCCGCAGTTGTTGGCCATCAACTTTGTGCTGGATGAGGTGCTGGACGGTGGTGTCAACGACGCGCTCAACCTGGACAGCCACGGCAAGGCCTTGTCGTTTTTGCTGTTGGACCTGCCGCTGCGGGTGCCCACCGCCTTGCTGCCACTGCTGCGCGGCCCGGCGGCCTAAAGCGCCAGCCACTGATGAACAAGCCCTGTTCCGGAGCCCCGCCGGAGCCCATCCAACAAGCCCAGCCGCCGCATCTTGCTGGCCCTGCTGGCCGCCTGCGCGGTGCTGTTCATCGCTGTCGCTCATGCCCAGGCCCGAACCTGCCCCGCCCGCTGACTTTTGTGGTGCCCATGGCCGCCAACCCCCACCTGTACAAAAATTGCCCGACAACCCGGTGAAAGACTTTGCGCCCGTCACCGGCCTGGGCAAGGGTGGCCAGGTGCTGGTGGTGCGCACTGACGCGCCCTACAAAACCGTGGCCGATGTGCTGGCCGCTGCCCGCAAACAACCGGGCAAGTTGACGTTTGGCTCGGGCAGCTCGTCCAGCCGTGTGGCCGGTGAGCTAGTCCAGCAGATGAGCGGCACCGACATCCTGCATATGCCCTACAAAAGCAACCCACTGGCCATCACCGACCAGGTTCCAACAAGATGAAACGGTGAAGTGGGGCAAGGTGACCAAGACCGCCGGAATCGAGGCGGAATGAGGCACCACAAGCGGAGCGCGCAGCGCGCTCAGGCCACGGCTCAACTCACACAAAGCCCAGCAAGCGCTTGGCGTTTTCTTTCAGGATCAGCGGCTTGACCTTGTCTTTGAAGCCGGCTTCGTCAAAATCTTTCATCCAACGCTCGGGCGTGATCAGCGGGTAGTCGCTGCCAAACAGCATGCGGTCTTTCAGCAGCGTGTTGGCGTACTGCACCAGCTGGGCCGGAAAGTACTTGGGGCTCCAGCCGCTCAAATCGATCCACACATTGGGCTTGTGCAGCGCCAGGCTCAAGGCTTCGTCTTGCCAGGGCCAGCTGGGGTGGGCAATGACGATCTGGATGTCGGGGAAATCAATCGCCACGTCTTCCAGCAGCATCGGGTTGCTGTTTTGCAGCCGCAAACCGCCGCCGCAGCGCATGCCGCTGCCAATGCCCGAATGCCCGCTGTGGAAGATGGCCGGCAGCTTGTATTCGGCAATCACCTCGTACAGCGGCCAGGCCATGCGGTCATACGGCATAAAGCCTTGCACCGTGGGGTGGAACTTGAAGCCCTTGACACCGTGGCTCTCAATCAGCCGGCGCGCCTCACGCGCGCCCATCTTGCCTTTGTGCGGGTCAATGCTGGCAAAGGCCACCATCATGTCGCTGTTCTTGGCGGCGGCCTCGCAGATCTCCTCGTTGGGGATGCGGCGCCGGCCCAGCTGGGCCTCGCTGTCCACGGTGAACATCACCAGGCCGATCTTCTTCTCGCGGTAGTACGCCACCGTCTCGTCGATGGTGGGCCGCAGGTTGCTGCCGAAGTACTTGTCGGCCGCGCGGTCGTACTCCTCACCGTAGTTGTCAAACGGGTTCCAGCACGACACCTCGGCGTGGGTGTGGATGTCGATCGCGATCAGGTCTTCGGTCTTCATGCGGGTGCCCTTGATGATTAAAGAGTAAAACTAAAAAACTGGGCCACGTCTGGCGTGCAGCGAATTTTCTCCCCCTGAAAATGGCTTGAAGATTCGGGTTTGCCCTATGTTTAAAGTTAATAGTCTGAACTAAATTTCGGGTTACTGAACACGCCAAATTTCACCCGTCATGACCATTGCATTCGCCCCCGTCTCCGGCCTGCTGGCCACGCTGGACTTGCTGCAAGTCACCCAGGCCGATGCGGTGCTGCACCTGCGCCTGAACCGGCCCGCCAAGCGCAACGCCATCAGCGACACGCTGATCCAGCAAATCCACACCGCGTTGATCAACCTGCCGGATGCGGTGAAGGCGGTGGTGGTCAGCGGTGAGGGCGCGCACTTTTGCGCCGGGCTGGACCTGGCCGAACTGGTGGAGCGCGACATCCACGGCGCGGTGCTGCATTCGCGCATGTGGCATGCGGCGTTTGACGCCATCCAGTTTGGCAAGGTGCCGGTGGTGGCCGTGCTGCACGGCGCGGTGGTGGGTGGTGGGCTGGAGCTGGCCAGCGCCTGCCACATCCGCATTGCCGAGGATTCCGCCTACTTTGGCCTGCCCGAGGGCCAGCGTGGCATTTTTGTGGGTGGTGGTGGCTCGGCCCGCATCCCGCGCCTGATCGGTGTGGCCCGCATGACCGACCTGATGCTGACCGGCCGGGTATTTGATGCCGACGAAGGCCAGCAGATGGGCCTGATCAACTACCGCACCGCCGATGGCGCCGGGCTGGAGCGGGGTTTTGCACTGGCGCAGCGCATTGCCACCAACGCGCCCATGTCCAATTTTGCGGTGATGCACGCCCTGCCGCGCATTGCCGACCAGTCGCAATCCGAAGGCTTGTTCACTGAATCGCTGATGGCGGCGGTGGCCGAGAGCACACCCGACGCGCAAGACCGGCTGCGGGCGTTTCTGGAAGGGCGGGCGGGCAAGGTGGTCAAGGCATGAGCGCCGTCACTGTCGCCAACGCCAACGCCACCTACCGCCAGGCCACCGTGGGTGGCTGCCTGCGCGCAACCGTGCAGCAGCAAGCCGACGGCAGCGTGTTGATCCAGTCCACCGAGGCCTTGCAGCGTTTCCCCGAGCGCCTGACCGACTGCCTGCTGCAGTGGGCACAACACGCCCCCGACCGCACGTTTGTGGCGCGGCGCACTGCAGACGGTGGGGATTGGCAACGCATCAGCTACGCCCAGATGCTGCAGCGGGTGCAGGCGGCGGCGCAGTCGCTGGTGGACTTGAAGTTGTCAGTGGACCGGCCAGTGGCCATCCTGTCCGACAACGACATCGAGCACCTCACGCTGGCCCTGGCGGCGATGTGGGCGGGTGTGCCGTATGTGCCGGTGTCGTCGGCCTATTCGCTGGTCTCGCAGGACTACGGCAAGCTGCGCCACATCCTGGCCGCCGTCACCCCCGGCCTGGTGTTTGCCAGCGGCTTGGCGTATGCCAAGGCCATCAGCACGGTGCTGCCGGCCGATGTGGTGGTGGTGTTGACGGACGGCTTGGCTGATGCTCGCGAGGGTGCCGATGCCAGCACCAGCAGCCTGCTGGCCGGGCGCGACGTGCGCAACTTCGCCAGCCTGCTGGCAGCCCAGCCTGGCGCCACGCTGGCAGCCGCCCATGCAGCCACAGGCCCGGACACCATCGCCAAGTTCCTGTTCACCTCAGGCTCCACCAAAGCGCCCAAAGGTGTGATCAACACCCACCGCATGCTGTGCGCCAACCAGCAGATGCTGCGCCAGTGTTTGGGTTTTTTGGCGGAGGAACCGCCGGTGCTGGTGGACTGGCTGCCCTGGAACCACACCTTTGGCGGCAACCACAACGTCGGGCTGGTGCTGTACAACGGCGGCACGCTGTACATCGACGACGGCAAGCCCACGCCCAAAGGCATGGCGCAAACGCTGCGCAACCTGCGTGAGATTGCGCCCACCATTTACTTCAACGTGCCGAAAGGCTTTGAAGAACTCGCGTCGGCGATGGACAGCGACACGCTGTTGCGCAACAGCCTGTTCAAACGCTGCAAGGCCTTCATGTTTGCCGGTGCCGGTTTAAACCAGGCGGTGTGGGACAAGCTGGACGCCCATGCCGAGGCCGCAGTGGGTGAGCGGGTGCGCATCATCACCGGCTTGGGCATGACCGAGACCGCGCCGTCCTGCACCTTTGTGGTGGGCACCAATGCCCGCTCGGGCTGGATCGGCCTGCCGGTGCCGGGGGTGGAGGTCAAGCTGGTGGTGGACGCGTCCACCAGCGGCAAGTCCGAGATCCGGTTCCGTGGCCCCAACGTGATGCCGGGCTACTGGCGTGCGCCCGAGCAAACGGCTGACGCGTTTGATGACCAAGGCTTCTACCGCACCGGTGACGCAGCCTGCTGGGTGGACCCGGCAGACCACACGCTGGGATTGATGTTTGACGGCCGCACGGCGGAGGACTTCAAGCTGTCCACCGGCACCTTTGTGAGCGTGGGCCCGCTGCGCGCCAAGATCACCCTGGCCGGCGCACCCTGTGTGCAAGACGCGGTGATCACCGGCCTGAACCGCGACGATGTGGGCGCTTTGCTGTTTCCGCGCCCCGAGGAATGCCGCAAGCTGGCCGGCCTGCCCGACGACATGCCGCTGCCCGACGTGCTGCACCACCCCACCGTGCGGGCCTTCTTCCAGGCCTTGGCGGATCGGCTGTGGCTGGACGCCACCGGCAGCGCCAGCCGGGTCGCCCGCCTGCATGTGCTGGCCGAGCCGCCGGCCATCGACAAGGGCGAGATCACCGACAAGAACTCGATCAACCAGCGCGCGGTGTTGACACACCGTGCCGCGCTGGTGGAGGCGCTGTACGAGGGCGCAACGTCAGACCCATTTCTCATCCTCCCCAACAAAGCCTGAGGGGCACTGCATGCAGATCCAAGGACAAAGCGCCATCGTCACCGGCGGTGGCTCGGGCCTGGGCGAGGCCGTGGCCCGTGCCCTGGCAGCGGCTGGCGCCCGGGTGGCGGTGCTGGACGTCAACAGCGCCAACGCGCAACGTGTCGCGGACGACATCGGCGCGGGCCAGGCTGGCCAAGCAATAGCCTGCACCTGTGATGTGACTGACAGCGCGTCGGTGATCGCCGCGCTGGACGCGGCCACCGCAGCCCACGGCGTGCCGCGCATCGTGATGAACATTGCCGGCATCGGCAGCGCCAAACGCATCATCGGCAAAGATGGATCGCCGGCGCCGCTGGAAGACTTTGAGCGGGTGGTGCGCATCAACCTGATCGGCACCTACAACGTGGCGCGCCTGGCTGCGGCCCGCATCGCCACCACTGAGCCGCTGGTGGATGCCGCAAACTCAAATGAGCGTGGTGTGATGGTCAACACCGCCAGCGTGGCCGCCTTTGACGGCCAGGTGGGGCAGGAGGCCTATTCCGCCAGCAAGGGCGGCGTGGTGGGCATGACGCTGCCACTGGCGCGTGATCTGGCGCAGTGGGGTGTGCGGGTGTGCACCATCGCGCCAGGCATCTTTGCCACGCCGCTGCTCAAACAGTTGCCGGAAGCCGTGCAGCAGTCCCTTGCCGCCAGCATCCCCTTTCCCAAGCGCTTGGGTGACCCGGCCGAGTTTGCGTCGCTGGCACTGGAGATCGTGCGCAATGGTCACCTCAATGGCGAGGTGATCCGTCTCGACGGCGCACTGCGCATGGCACCGCGGTGACCTCGCGCTACCCTCGCGCTGACTTGCCCCATGGCCAAAATCCACATCCACCCGGTTGATGTTCACTTTGGTGACTGTGACCCTGCCGGCATCGTCTTTTTCCCCAATTTTCTGAAGTGGATGGACCAATCGTCGCTGGGCTTTTTCATGGCCTGCGGTGTGCCGCCCTGGCGGGAGTTGGTCAAGACACGCGGCATCGTGGGCACGCCGCTGCTGGAGATCCACAGCAAGTTCTTCAAAGCGGTGACTTACGGCCAACGCATTGAAATCCACACCTCGGTGACCGAATGGAATGCCAAGACTTTCCGTCATTTGCACCAAGTTTTTTTAGATGGTGTGTTGATGTGCGAGGGCACTGAAGTGCGGGCCTTTGTGCAACGTGACCCCGCCAACCCCGAGCGCATCAAAGCCATCCCCATTCCCGAAGACATCCGGGCGCTGTGTGTTTGACGTGTTTGACGCCTGTGGTGCTGTTGTTGATTGACCCTGCCTTTTTGACCCCGGAGACAAACCCATGAAGCTGATCAAGACCCTGGTGGCAAATGCTGCAACACTGGCCACCACCCTGTTGCTGGCCATGCCCGCAATGGCTGACATCACCGTGGGCATCAGCCTGCCGCTCACCGGTCCGGCCTCTGGCCTGGGCATCCCGATGCAGAACTACTTCAAGCTGTGGCCCACCAGCATTGCCGGCGAGAAGCTGAATGTCATCATCCTGGACGACGCCACCGATCCCACCAAAGGGGTGCAAAACGCGCGCAAGTTTGTCAGTGAAGACAAGGTGGACATCATCATTGGCTCAGCCGCCACACCGGTGGCAGCACCGATGGCTGAAGTGGCGATGGAGTCAGGCACCGTGCAATTGGCCGCCTCACCGGTGGGCCTGCCACCCGGCAAAGACGCCTGGACCTTCCGCCTGCCGCAAAGCAATGACGTGATGGCGTTTGCAATGGTCAACCTGATGAAAAAGCAGGGCATCAAGACCATTGGCTTTTTGGGCTACACCGATGCCTATGGTGAGCTGTGGCTCAAGGCCATCACCGCCGAGGGCGAGAAAACGGGCATCAAGGTGATCGCGACGGAGCGCTTTGCCCGCTCTGACACCAGCGTCACCGCCCAGGCCCTCAAGCTGACCGCCGCCAACCCCGACGCCATGCTGGTGGTGGCCTCGGGGTCCGGTGCCGCCATGCCCCAGAAGGCCATTGTCGAGCGGGGCTTCAAGGGCAAGATCTTCCAGACCCATGCTGCAGCCAGCAAGGACTTGATGCGCATTGGCGGCAAAGATGTGGAGGGCACGTTTGTGGTGTCCGGCCCGGCCGTGGTGGGTGATTTGCTGCCTGAGTCCCACCCCAGTAAAAAGCTGGCGATGGACTTTGTGGCCAAGTACGACAAAGCCTACGGCGCTGGCACCCACAACCAGTTTGCCGGCCACGCTTATGACGCGCTGGTTGTGCTGGAAAAAGTGGTGCCGGTGGCGCTGAAAAAAGCCAAGCCCGGCACCAAAGAGTTCCGCGCTGCGCTGAAAGACGCGATTGAAGGCATGGGCCGCACCGTGTTTTCACATGGCGTGATGAATTGGAGCGCCACTGACCACTGGGGCTACACCCAGGAAACCGGCGTGATGCTGGTGGTCAAAAACGGCGACTGGGCCCTGGCCAATTGATGTCTTGATGCGGTGACCGAGCCAGGCGCGACACGATGGACTTCTCAATTGCAAGCATCCTCGCGCTGGACGGCGCGACCAACGGCGCCGTCTACGCGTTGCTGGCACTGGCCACCGTGCTGGTGTTCGCGGTCACCCGCATCATCTTCATCCCCCAGGGTGAGTTTGTGGCCTTTGGCGCGCTCACCCTGGCCATCTTCCAGATGGGCAAGGTGCCGGGCACGGTGTGGTTTTTGTTGATCCTGGCGGGTGCGGCGGCCATTGCGGATGTGGTGGCTGGCCTCAAGCTGCACCAGACTCCCGCCCGCATTGGCCGCAATGTGTTGCGCACGCTGGCCTACCCGGTGGCAATTTCTCTGCTGGCCATTTGGGCCGCGCCGCGCAACTTGCCCATGCCGCTGCAGGCTGCACTCACGCTGGCACTGGTCACGCCGTTTGGTGGTTTGATTTACCGGCTGGCCTATGAATCACTGGCCGACGCCACCTCGCTGGTGCTGCTGATCGTGTCGATCGGCGTTCACTTTGCGTTGACAGGACTAGGTCTGTTTTTCTTTGGTGCCGAGGGCTTTCGCAACCCCAGTTTCTGGGACATGCGGGCCGCACTGGGGCCGCTGCAGATCTCCGGCCAGACCATCATCATCTTCATCGCGTCGCTGTTGTTGATCGTGGCCTTGTGGCTGTACTTTGAGCGCACGCTGCAAGGCAAGGCGCTGCGGGCCACTGCCATCAACCGGCTGGGTGCGCGGCTGATGGGCATTTCCAGCAGCAGCGCGGGCCGCAGCACACTCACCGTGGCGGCCTTCATCGGCGCGCTGTCGGGTTTGTTGATTGGCCCCACCACCACGGTGTTTTATGACTCGGGCTTCTTGATTGGCTTGAAAGGCTTTGTGGCAGCGGTGTTCGCTGGCCTGTCGAGTTATCCGCTGGCGCTGGTGGGTGCGCTGGGCGTGGGCCTGTTGGAGAGCTTTGGCTCGTTCTGGGCCAGCGCATTCAAAGAGGTGATCGTCTTTGGCTCGATCATCCCGGTGCTGCTGTGGCGGTCGCTGCGCGACCCGCACACCGAGGAGCACTGAAATGACCTTGAACAAGATCGGCTTTCCGCTGTTTGTGGTGGTCATGCTGGTGCTGCCCGCATTGCCGCTGCCTGATTTCTGGATCACCCAGCTCAACTACATCGGCCTCTACGCCATCGTCTCCTTGGGCCTGGTGCTGCTCACCGGTGTGGCCGGGCTCACCTCATTCGGCCAAGCGGCGTTTGTGGGCGTGGGTGCGTACACGGCGGCGTTTTTGTCCACCAAGATGGGCGTGTCGCCCTGGCTCACCCTGTTTGTGGGCATCGCCATCAGCGTGGCCGTGGCGCTGGTGCTGGGCGCCATCACCTTGAGGATGTCGGGCCACTACCTGCCGCTGGCCACCATTGCCTGGGGCCTGACGATTTACTACACCATCTCCAACATGGAGTTCTTGGGCAAGTACGACGGCTTGCTGGGGGTGCCGCCCATCACGCTGGGCGGTGTCAGCCTGGGTTCCGGGCGCGGCATTTATGTGCTGATCTGGGGGATTGCGCTGGCAGCGGCATTGGCAGTGACCAACCTGCTGGATTCCCGCCCCGGCCGGGCCATCCGCTCACTCAAAAACGGCACCACCATGGCCGAGGCCATGGGCATCTCTACCTTCCGCTACAAGGTGGTGGCGTTTGTGCTGGCTGCTGTGCTGGCGTCCATCTCGGGCTGGCTGTTTGCGCACTTTCAGCGCACCGTCAACCCGTCACCGTTTGGCTTGAACAAAGGCATTGAGTACCTGTTCATGGCGGTGCTGGGTGGGGTGGGGCAGGTGTGGGGCGCGTTCCTGGGTGCGGGTGTTCTCAAGATTGTGGAAGACCAGTTGCAGACCCTGTTGCCCAAGCTGATGGGCACCAGCGGCAACTTCGAGATCATCGTGTTTGGCCTGGTGCTGATTGCGGTGCTCAAGTACGCACCGGACGGGCTGTGGACCT
>JAYVLI010000019.1:0-3256 GCA_043759535.1 Betaproteobacteria bacterium
TTGGCACTGGACGAGCTGATGTCCAGCCCGATCATCGGCACATGCTTGCGGCCCAGCAACAGGTCCAAAAGGCTCACAGAGGGCGTCTCCCAACGGCAAATAAGGCGTTTGAATACTTCATAAATCACTTCAATGCTAGCAGTAAAGCCTATGCAGCCCAACGGAAACCCGCCCTGCTGGGGCTGGGCGCTGTTGTGGGCGGCAGGCGCTGGCGCCCACCTGTGAAACATGGCATAAAACCGGCAAATGGATGGGTGGCGCCGCCGGCCCCGCGTGGTGGTGTACACAAGCGGCCGGCGCCGCGTGTGTGGAAGACGGGTGCAAGACTGGGCTTCTATACACTTCTGGGCCACATGACTGACACCGAGCGCGCGCCTGCGGCGCCCCGATCCGAAACAGCACCGGGCCACAGCCTGCCGCGCCGCCTGTTGGCCAGCCTGGGCGGGGTGGGCGCCCTGGCACTGGCGGGGCTGTTGAGCATCGCCCTGATGCTGGGCCTGGCACTGGCAGTGGCCTACCCCAACCTACCCGAGATCAGCGGCCTGACCGACTACCGGCCCAAGCTGCCGCTGCGGGTGTTGTCGGCCGACGGTGTGCTGCTGGGCGAGTTTGGTGAAGAGCGCCGCATCTTCACGCCCATCGCGCAAATCCCAAAAGTGATGCAAGAGGCGGTGTTGGCGATTGAAGACGCCCGGTTTTACCGCCACAACGGGGTGGACTATCTGGGTGTGTTGCGCGCCGCGCTGGCGCAGTTCAACAAGGCCAAGAGCCAGGGCGCGTCCACCATCACGATGCAGGTGGCGCGCAACTTTTACCTGTCCACCGAGAAGACTTTTACCCGCAAGATTTACGAGATCTTGCTGGCGCTCAAGATTGAGGGCCAGTTGAGCAAACCGCAGATTCTGGAGGTCTACATGAACCAGATCTTTTTAGGCCAGCGGGCCTACGGTTTTGCGGCGGCCAGCGAAATTTACTTTGGCAAGCCGCTGGCCGAGGTGACGGTGGCTGAAGCCGCAATGCTGGCCGGGCTGCCGCAAGCGCCGTCAGCCTACAACCCGGTCAGCAACCCCAAGCGCGCTGCGCGGCGCCAGCAGTACATCATCGACAGGATGGAAGCCAACGGCTTCATCACCGAGGAGCAGGCCCAGGCCGCCCGCGCCGAAACCCTGCACCTGCGTGAGGCCACCGAGACGGCGGTGCATGCCGAATACGTGGCCGAATCGGTGCGGCAGTTGATCTTCAGCCAGTACGGTGCCGAGACCACCACCCGTGGCCTGAATGTGCAGGTCACGGTGGACGCGGCTGACCAGATGGTGGCCTACCGCGCCCTGCGCCGGGGCTTGATGGACTACGAGCGGCGCCAGGTGTACCGCGGCCCGGAAGACCATGTGGACCTGCCCGCCGATGCGGCCTTGCTGGACACCCGCATTGCCGAAGCCCTGGCCGACCACCCTGACAACGACGAGTTGCGTGCCGCCGTGGTGCTGGAGGCCTCACCGCGCAAAGTGGTGGCGGTGCTGCAATCGGGCGAGACCATCAGCATCACCGGCGACGGGCTCAAGCCCGTGGCATCGGGTTTGAGCGACAAGGCCGAGCCGCAAAAGCAGATTCGGCGTGGCGCGGTGGTGCGTGCGGTGCGGGGCGCCAAAGGCGACTGGACCCTGACCCAGGTGCCTGAGGTGGAAGGCGCATTTGTGGCCATGGACACCCGCACCGGCGCCATTAAGGCCCTGGTAGGCGGCTTTGATTTTGGCAACAACAAGTTCAACCATGTCACACAAGCCTGGCGCCAGCCGGGCTCCAGCTTCAAGCCCTTCATCTACTCGGCTGCGCTTGAAAAAGGCTTTACCGCGCAGACCGTGGTCAATGACGCCCCGCTGTTTTTTGACGCCGGCACCACCGGCAGCCAGCCCTGGGAGCCCAAGAATTACGACGGCAAATTTGACGGTCCGATGGCGCTGAAAACTGCGCTGGCCAAGTCCAAGAACATGGTGTCGATAAGGGTGCTGCAGTCCACCGGAGTGCGCTTTGCGCAAGAGTGGATCACCCACTTCGGCTTTGAGGCCGCGCGCCACCCGGCCTACCTGACGATGGCGCTGGGCGCCGGCTCGGTCACACCGTTGCAGATGGCCTCGGGCTACAGCGTGTTTGCCAACGGCGGCTACCGGGTCAACCCGTTGTTGATCACCCGCATCACCGACAACAAAGGCCGGGTATTGCAAGAGACGCGGCCGCCGGTGATCGACGAATCAATGCGGGTGATCGAAGCCCGCAATGCTTTTGTGATGACTCAGTTGCTGGGCGAGGTGGCCCGGTCAGGCACCGCCGCCAAGGTCTACGGCACCTTCAAGCGATTGGACCTGTACGGCAAGACTGGCACCACCAACGACTCGCTGGACGCCTGGTTTGCCGGCTACCAGCCCAACCTGGCGGCCGTCGTGTGGATCGGCTACGACACCCCACGCAAACTGGGCGACCGCGAGACCGGCGGTGGCCTGGCCCTGCCGGTGTGGATCGAGTTCATGACCCAG
This sequence comes from Betaproteobacteria bacterium, assembly GCA_043759535.1. Lineage (GTDB taxonomy): Bacteria > Pseudomonadota > Gammaproteobacteria > Burkholderiales > Burkholderiaceae_C > Pseudaquabacterium. The sequence continues at coordinate 2,532 of JAYVLI010000019.1, forward strand.
GCGCTCAAGCGGCTGCCCGAGATGCAGACACCGGTGCCTGAGGGGCTGGTGCAGCAGGGCGGCGACTGGATGTTCGAAGAGTTCGGGCACGGCGCCGGCGTCAGCAGTGTGGGCCTGGAGGACAAGCTGCCGCAAGCGCCCAACGCGGACGAACGCAAGAGCATCCTCGACCTGTTCCGCTGAGCCAGCAGACGCTCAGCGACCAAAGCGCCGGTCCCGAGATGGCTTGTTGCCGAAGGGCGGCGGATGCCGCACTAAGGCGGCCACGGGGGCGCTCAGGTCGGCGCGGCAAACACCAGCGGCTGGCCGCACTGCGCACTGGCATGCTGCGACAACGACGCAAAAAACTCGGCGCCGTCCCGCGTGTCCAGCCACTGGCCCGCCACATGCCGGTAGTGATGACCACCGGCCCGCGCCGCCAACCACAGCTCATGCAGCGGCGGTTGGGTGTTGACGATCAGCTTGCTGCCCCCGGGAAGGCTCAGCTCCAGCAGGCCGCCGGTGCGCTGGCTGTCGATATCGATCACATCGTCTTCCAGCCAGTGGTCGACGGTGGCCTCGATGGCCGCCAGCACAGCATGCGTGAGGCGGTTGAATTCGCTGTCGGACAGCGGCGTGGCTGCAGCAGTGGGGAGTGTCATGGTCGATAGAATCCTGCAGATGAAGCCTTGGTCAAGTGTAGCGAGCGGTCGAGATCTGCGTACAGCCGGGTGGCCCGGCGCGCG